>DVGR01000075.1 GCA_018712605.1 Candidatus Choladousia intestinigallinarum | reverse complement strand
AGTTGGAGGTACAGGCCAGTGCGAGCCAGTATGACTGCCTTTGGATGAATAGTCAGGGAATGGCGAAGTGTCTTATATCAGGTTTCGTCGGGATAGGAGTGTTTCTGTTCCTTGGGTTCTGTATGAATCACAGAAAAGAATTATAAGAAGGATTTTATAGGAAGGAGCGTACCGGAATGTTTTACATGGCTTTAGGAGGAATGATTTTGTTTCTGGCAGTTTCCGCCTGCCTTCTGGTACGCCTTTGCCTGCTGAAGAATGCTCTTGGACGAACAGCCGATGAACTGAGAGAAATCAGGAATGAGATAGAAGAAAACAGAATTTTAAAGATGGATACGTCGGACCGGGAGCTGGAAAGGCTTCTGAAAGAGATGAATGACACGCTCTACGAGATACGCAGGGAAAAGACAGACTTTGACCGGAGAGAAAAAGAGTTTCAGCGTCAGATTGAAGATATCAGTCATGACCTTCGGACGCCACTGACTTCCATTCTTGGTTATCTGAAATTGATGAATCAATCGGATATGACCAGGGAAGAGCGGGATGATTTTCAGATTATCCAAAGAAAAGCAGAGGTTTTGCAAAGGCTGATCGGACAATTTTATGATTTTTCCAGAGCTGTCTCTTCAGATTACACGCCGCAAATGGAGACCATCGACGTGGCTAGAATTCTGCGGGAAGCGGTTCTGGACTCTTACGGAGAGCTGGAGAGGCGGCACATTGCCTGTACCATTGAGATTCCGGATTCTCCCATGGAGGTCAGAGGAAATTCTGAAGCTGTCGAACGGGTGATCAGCAATCTTCTTCAGAACGTGAAGCGCTACGGAAAAGAATACTTGCATATCCGCGCGGCCAGGGAAGGTGATAAAACGGTTTTATTTTTTGAAAATGACCGAGGAGATTTGTCGGAGGAGGAATTTACCCACTTATTTGACCGCTTCTATGTAAAAGACAAGGCAAGGGGCAGCCAGGGGACGGGGCTGGGCCTTACCATTGCCAAGAGTCTCATGGAAAAGATGGAAGGAAGCCTGGAAGGAAAGCTCACCGATCCGGCGGGGATTGTCTTCCAGGCTGTATTCAGAAATGCCTGACAGTATAAAGCAACATTACAGGTGTCCATTTATCCTTTGGATCAGAGGAATACATTCCAGAAGGTTTTTGCACACGTGGTCACAGACAGGCGCCAGCTCCGGTGTATAGGGTGTCAGGTCCGGCACCATGCAGGAGAGGGCGCCTGCACTTTTAGCGGCCCGCAGGCCGTTGATGCTGTCTTCCAAAACCAGGCAGTTTTCAATGGGGACGCCAAGCTTTGCGGCTGCCTTCAGAAAAATTTCCGGGTCAGGCTTGCTGTGAACGACTTCATCTCCGCAGATGGAAGCGGACAGTAAGGAAGAGATACCAGCCAGCTTCCAATAGCGCTGGGCGTCTTCTCGGGAGGTGGATGTGGCTACGGCAGCGGGAATCCCCTGTTCCTTCAGCCACTGCAGGAGTTCATGAAGGCCAGGCTTTTCAGGCAGGGAATGGGCGGCGATATAATCTTCCTGATACTTTGAGCGGATGCGGCGCCCCTCCTCATAATCTACCTTTTCTCCGTACCACTCTTTAAAGAGTGCCGTGTTTCTGGCTTTTGAGCTGCCTCTCATCTGATTCATCTGCTGGTCGGTGAGGACGAAGCCAAGCTGGCGGGCGGCTTCCTGCCAACCGTCGCTCATAATTTTTTCTGTGTCAAACATAATACCATCCATATCAAAAAGCACTGCTTTAATCATACCCTGCTCCTTTTAGTTCTATAAAAAATTACCGTATTGTCAGTTCCAGTATACACGAATTTCAGAAAACGTCCAGATGCATTTCTATTGCACACCCATTCTATTCATGGTATTATAAGAGACATTCAAAGTACAAAGAGTATGGAAAGAAAACATCTGACAGACGGAAGGGGATATAGAAGATGGACAGTAGACGAAAAATCCTTTTGGACTGTGATCCGGGAATTGATGATGCCATTGCTTTATGTCTGGCTGCGGCCCATACGGAAGCATTTTGCTTTCTTGGAATTACCACGGTGGCAGGAAATCAGACCATTGAGAAAGTAACGGATAACGCTCTGCGGCTTTCAGAGTTTTTAAAGCTGGATGTGCCGGTGGCCCAGGGAGCCAGGACGCCGGTGATCCGGGAACCGCTGACTGCCTCCGGGATCCATGGAAAAAACGGATTGGGGGACGTGCCGTTTCCAAGGGCGGAAGCAGAGCCAGCGGGGGAGAATGCCGTTCTCTTCATGAGAAATAAGATCATGGAGCTTCCAGCCCAGGAGAAGGTGACTTTGATAGCCACCGGCCCTCTTACGAATGTGGGACTTTTGCTGAAGGCGTGCCCTGAAGTCCGGGAGCGGATTCAGGAAATCGTAATTATGGGCGGCGCCTGTACAGGGGGAAATGTGACAGCTAATGCGGAATTTAATATTTATGAGGATCCGGAAGGGGCAGCCATGGTTTTTCTCTCTGGACTTCCCATCGTTATGTGCGGGTTGGATGTGACGGCAAAATGCGGCCTGAACCGGGAAGCCATGGCGTTTCTGCTGGAGAGAGACGGCAAAGTTTCAGAAAAAGTGGGAAAGATGCTCCAGTTTTATCTGGACAGTCCCGGCTACAGAGATAAAGAGACAGCCAGCATCCATGACGCAGTGCCCTTTATGTATCTGCTTCACCCGGAGCTTTTCCAGGGAGAGAAGATGTACGTGCAGGTGGACTGCAGCCAGGGGATCAGCCGGGGAGCCACAGTATGTGACAGAAGAAGCAGTGCGCACGGTCAGGAGCCGCCGGTGATGGTTCTTTTAAAAGGAGATTCGGATAAATTCCGGGAATATCTTCTGGAAGCTGTATTTTCCCTGGATGAGAAGCTGTCAGAATAGGCAAATCAAAAGAGAAAGCGTACAGAGTTCAAGAAGACTGTACGCTTTTTCTATTATTCGGCCTGCCTGTTTATGTAGTTGGTTTTGAATTTTGAGTATGCGATTTTCTGGCCCCGATAAAGTCCCGCATAGCCGGAGAGCATATAACTGAAGGCTACGGCGATGAGATAATACGGCATTCCCTCGTATCCAAAAAGTTCGAAGCTGATCAGAAGGGAGGTAATGGGGCAGTTGGTCACACCGCAGAAGACAGAGGTCATTCCCACGGCTGTGCAGATATCAGCGGGACATCCTGTCAGTGCGGCAAAGAGAGAGCCGAAGGCGGCGCCTACGAAGAAGGAGGGAACGATTTCCCCGCCTTTGAAGCCTGCGCCAATGGTGAGAGCCGTGAAGCACATCTTCAAGAGAACGGCCTCCGGCATGGCGCCTCCTTCCCCTGAAAAAAAGAGGGGAAGAAGATGGGTGCCGCTGCCGTTGTAATTCTGGTTTCCCACAAGAAGGGTCAGAAGAAGCACCAGGACTCCTCCGGCAGCGGCCCGAACATATGGATTTTTGAAGAAATACCGGTAGCCTTTTTCCGCATTGTGGAGCATCCAGCAGAAGCAGACGCTGATCACGGCGCACAGAGCCGCAAGCAGAGCGGCCAGGCAGGCAGAGGAAAGAGAAAACTCTGGTATCTGTGTCACTGCGAAGGCTTCCGGGGCAGCGCCCAGAAAAAGGGCCAGTTGGTGGGCGGCCAGAGAAGCCAGCACGCAGGGAACCAGGGCGGAATAGTGCATGATGCCTACCGTAACCACCTCCATAGAAAAGACGGCGGCGGCCATAGGAGTTCCGAAGACAGAGGAAAAAGCGGCGCTCATGCCGCACATGATCATAATATGCTGATCTTTCTCATCCATCCGGAAAGTTTTCCCTAAGAAATTTCCGATACTCCCGCCAAGCTGCAGGGCAGCGCCCTCACGGCCGGCAGAACCGCCAAAAAGATGGGTGATCAGGGTAGAGAGAAAAATCGAAGGAGCCATGCGCAGGGGAATTCTCTCACCGGAGGAGATTGCGGTCAGCACCAGATTTGTCCCTCTGTCATTTTCGTTTCGGAAAAGGCGGTACAGGAAGACAATCAGCATACCTCCGGCGGGAAGCAGAAAAATCAGCCAGGGATATTCTGTGCGGGTGCGGGTTACGAGATTCAGGCAGTGATAAAAAGCCGTTCCCGCCAGGCCGATGCATATGCCGGAAAACAAGGAAAAGAAGATCCATTTGACAACGGTAACAAGACGCTGGGTATTTTGACGCAGAAAGAAATTGGGATGGTTGGAGGAATTTAATTCCATTATGATACACCTCAGATTTTTTCTTCCATTATACACCTGGTTTTTAAAGATACAATCAAAGAAAGGAAAAGTATATGAAAAAGAACAAAAAAAGACACCACTGGAAGACAAAATTCGGCAAAGCCCTGTGGCTGGAGCTTCGGGAGCATAAAAGTTCTTTTATAGTGTATACCTGCCTCCGGGTGCTGGTAATAATTATGGCAGTGATTCAAGTTTTGAATCAGAATTATGAAAATGTCTTTCTATGCATCCTGACCCTCTTTCTGCTGATCCTGCCCAGCGCGGCGCAGGTGACCATGCGGATCGAGCTTCCCACCGTACTGGAAAGTATTATTCTCATCTTTATTTTTGCCGCTGAGATTTTAGGAGAGATCTCGGAATTTTATCTGCTTTTTCCCTTCTGGGATACGATGCTGCATACTATGAACGGGTTTCTGGCGGCTGCCATTGGTTTTTCCATGGTGGATCTGCTGAACCGGAGCGATAAAGTGCTGTTTCAGCTTTCACCCCTGTTCACAGCCATTGTGGCTCTTTGCTTTTCTATGACCATCGGGGTTGTGTGGGAATTCTTTGAATTTGCCATGGATCAGTTAGGAGGCCTCGATATGCAGAAGGATACGGTGATTCATACCATCTCTTCCGTGATGCTGAACTCTCAGGGAAAAAATGTGCCTGTGGTCATCGGCGGAATTGAAGAGGTCATGGTAAACGGACAGGAGTTGGGTCTGGGCGGATATCTGGATATCGGTCTGCTGGATACCATGGAGGACTTGATCGTTAATTTCATCGGGGCGGTGGTTTTTTCCGTGTTCGGGTACTTCTATGTAAAAAATAGAGGCAAAGGAAACTTGGTCTGGCGTCTGATTCCCAGAAAAAAGGAAAAAGAAAGGGATTACCTGAAATATGAGAATCAAGAACGGGCAGAGAGCTAAAATTTTTTAAAAAAGGGAGAAATTTCTCTTGCAATATACCCCTTAGGGGTATATAATACCCCCATAGGGTATAAAGGACGGGAGATGAAAAGGAGTGTAGAATTAATCATGGAAGAGAAACAAGTCTGTTGCAGCCACCATAAGACGAAAGAACGCTCTGAGAAAGAGTATAAGGATCTTTTGAACCGGCTCAGCCGCATAGAGGGGCAGATCCGGGGAATCCGAAGGATGGTGGAGAATGATGCATACTGCCCGGAGATTCTGGTGCAGGTATCAGCGGCCAACGCCGCATTGAACAGTTTCAATAAAGTACTCCTGGCAAATCACATTCGGACCTGTGTGGCGGAGGATATCCGTGAAGGGAAAGAAGAGACCATTGACGAGCTGGTGGCCACTCTTCAGAAACTGATGAAGTAGAGGCTGGCCATGTTCGGGATCTTTGTCCAGGGGAGAACAGGAGGGAAAAATGGAACAATATTCAGTTACAGGCATGAGCTGTGCGGCCTGCAGCGCCAGAGTGGAGAAAGCAGTCTCAAAAGTGCCGGGAGTGACGGCCTGCTCAGTCAGCCTTTTGACAAATTCTATGGGGGTGGAGGGCAGCGCGGAGGCCTCAGCGGTGATTGCCGCAGTGGAGGAGGCCGGCTACGGAGCCGCACTGAAAAAGGCAGGAGAAAAGGCACAGTCTTCTGTGGGCACGGCCAAGGAAGAAGACTTTCTAAAAGATAAGGAAACGCCGGTTTTGAAGCGCCGTCTGATTGTCTCCCTCTGCTTTTTAATGCCTCTGATGTATTTCTCGATGGGGCACATGATGTGGAACTGGCCGGTTCCGGCAGTTCTTCAGGGAAATCATGTGGCTATGGGGCTGATCCAGCTTCTTCTGTCAGGAATCGTTATGGTAGTGAACCAGAAATTCTTTATCAGCGGTTTTAAAAGTCTCTGGCACAAAGCTCCCAATATGGACACTTTGGTGGCTCTTGGCTCGGCAGCCTCGTACGTATACAGCATCTATGCCTTGTTTGCCATGACAGATGCTCAGATGCGGATGGATGCAGAGTCCGTTATGTCATACATGCATGAGTTTTACTTTGAGTCAGCGGCCATGATCCTCACCCTGATCACAGTGGGAAAGATGCTGGAGGCAAGATCCAAGGGGAAGACCACAGATGCGCTGAAGAGCCTCATGAAGCTGGCGCCTAAGACGGCCAATATTCTCCGGGAGGGAAAAGAGATTCAGGTTTCCGTGGATCAGGTGAGAAAGGGCGATCTTTTTGTGGTGCGTCCTGGAGAGAACATCCCGGTAGACGGAATTGTCTTAGAGGGCAGCAGCGCCGTGAACGAGTCGGCCCTCACCGGGGAAAGCATCCCCGTGGATAAAAATCCCGGAGACCAGGTATCGGCAGCGACTCTGAACCATTCAGGGTTTATCAAATGTGAGGCCACCAGAGTGGGAGAGGACACTACCCTTTCACAGATTATCCAGATGGTCAGCGATGCTGCGGCCACAAAGGCTCCCATTGCCAAGGTGGCAGACCGTGTATCAGGAGTCTTTGTCCCCGCTGTCATCTCCATTGCGGCTGTGACGATTCTTATATGGCTGCTGGCCGGCCAGAGCATCGGCTTTGCCCTGGCCAGGGGAATCTCCGTGCTGGTCATCAGCTGTCCCTGCGCCCTGGGGCTGGCTACCCCTGTGGCCATCATGGTAGGAAACGGCATGGGGGCCAAACGTGGGATCATGTTCAAGACTGCTGTTTCCCTGGAGGAAACGGGAAAGGTGGATGTAGTAGCGCTGGATAAAACGGGTACAATCACCAGCGGAGAACCCAGAGTTACAGATCTCATTCCTGTAGGGAAATACAGTGAGAGAGAACTTCTGACTATGGCTTACGTGCTGGAGAAAAAAAGCGAGCATCCCCTGGCCCGGGCGATCCTTCTCCGGGGACAGGAGGATGGCGTCGAGGATGGAACAGAGGCAGAGGAATTCCAGGCAGTACCTGGAAACGGACTGTCAGGGAAAATG
The DNA here is from genome assembly GCA_018712605.1 of Candidatus Choladousia intestinigallinarum. Classification (GTDB taxonomy): domain Bacteria; phylum Bacillota; class Clostridia; order Lachnospirales; family Lachnospiraceae; genus Choladousia; species Choladousia intestinigallinarum. The sequence continues at coordinate 47,635 of DVGR01000075.1, read as the reverse complement.
AAGGGAGCCCTTCTCACAGGAGGCAACCTGGCCTTTATCACCAAGAGCGCCGCCGTCTCTTCGGAAATAAAGCAGAGAGCGGAAGCACTGGCAGAGGAAGGAAAGACACCTCTCTTTTTTGCCAAAGACGGCGAGCTGACCGGTATCATCGCTGTGGCGGATGTGATGAAAGAGGACAGCCCCCAGGCAGTGCGTCAGCTTCAGAATATGGGAATCCAGGTGGTGATGCTGACCGGAGATAATGAACGGACGGCAAAGGCCATCGGAAAGCAGGCTGGGGTGGATCAGGTGATTGCCGGTGTGCTGCCGGATGGAAAAGAAAGCGTGATCCGCTCCCTGAAGAACAGGGGAAAGGTCGCCATGGTAGGAGATGGAATCAATGACGCGCCGGCCCTCACAAGGGCAGATATTGGAATTGCCATCGGAGCGGGGACGGACATTGCCATTGATGCGGCCGATGTGGTTCTTATGAAGAGCCGCTTAAGCGATGTGCCGGCAGCCATCCGCCTAAGCCGTGCGGCTCTGCGCAACATCCATGAAAATCTGTTCTGGGCCTTTTTCTATAACGTTGTGGGGATTCCCCTGGCAGCAGGATTGTGGTATCCTATCTTTGGATGGAAACTAAACCCCATGTTCGGGGCGGCAGCTATGAGCTTATCCAGCTTCTGCGTGGTGACCAACGCTCTCAGACTTAATTGGTTCAACATGCATGACGCTGGAAAAGATAAAAAAAAAACACAAAAAACATGAAAGTAAAGTGCAGGAGGTAACTGAAATGAAAAAAACCATGAAAATCGAAGGAATGATGTGCGGACATTGTGAGGCAAGGGTAAAGAAAGCTCTGGAAGCCCTGGCAGAGGTAGAGGCAGCGGAGGTGAGCCATGAGGCAGGAACCGCAGTCGTGACTCTGAAAAGCCAGACGGCGGATGAGGTGCTGAAAAAAGCCGTAGAAGACCAGGATTATAAAGTGCTGAACATTCAGTAAAAACACCTGGTATTAGGGAATAAAACAAGTGTTGCAAAATTATCTGGAGAATGATAGAATAAGGGAAATTTGGCTTACAGAGATATTTCCCGCTTGCGTGCAGCCATTGATAAGGTGCAGACGGCAGAAAAAAGAGACTTTTACTACAGCGGCAGGGGCTGTAGTAAAAGCCCATTTTATGTAAAAGAGAGTTTTACATAAGGAAGACCGAAGGAGAAAGCTCTGTGCAAAAGAAAGGAGAAAAACATGGAATTTCTTGTTGAAGGCTTTCTGGCGCTGACCTGGAAGCATATTGTAATGTATGTGATCGGCATTGTTCTGATTTGGCTTGCCATCAAGAAGGATTATGAGCCTTCCCTGCTTCTTCCCATGGGCTTTGGTGCGATTCTCGTAAATCTTCCTTCTACCGGTGTTCTGGATCAGGTGCTGAACGGAGTAGGTGAGACACACGGTATTATTCAGTGGCTGTTCGAGACCGGCATTGAGGCTTCGGAGGCCATGCCCATTCTTTTATTTATCGGAATTGGAGCGATGATCGACTTCGGGCCGCTTCTGTCAAATCCGAAGATGTTTTTGTTTGGAGCGGGCGCCCAGTTTGGAATCTTTGCCGCAATTCTCCTGGCAGTGCTGCTGGGATTTGATATCAAGGATGCGGCCGCTACCGGAATTATCGGCGCGGCGGACGGCCCCACCTCCATTCTGGTTTCCCAGGTCCTGGATTCAAACTACATCGGCGCCATCGCCGTGGCAGCCTATTCTTATATGGCTCTTGTGCCCATTATTCAGCCCTTTGCCATTAAGCTGGTTACTACAAAGAAAGAGCGAATGATCCGCATGAAGTATGAGCCTGCGTCTGTAACCAAGACCGTAAGGATTGCCTTCCCCATCTGCGTAACCTTTATTGTAGGGCTGATTGCCCCTACTTCTGTGGCGCTGGTAGGATTCTTGATGTTCGGAAACTTGATCCGGGAGTGCGGCGTTCTGAATACCATGTCCGATGCTGCCCAGAACATGCTTTCCAACCTGATCACTCTGCTGCTGGGAATTACTATTGCCTTCAGTATGCAGGCGGAATCTTTTGTGGCGGTGGACACGATTCTGATTATGCTTATCGGTCTGTTTGCCTTTGTCTTTGATACCATTGGCGGCGTTTGTTTGGCCAAGGTGATTAACCTTTTCTCAAAAGAGAAGATCAATCCTATGATTGGAGGAGCTGGGATCTCAGCATTCCCCATGTCCTCCCGTGTAATCCAGAAAATGGCACTGAAGGAGGATCCAGGAAATATTCTGCTGATGCATGCGGCAGGGGCTAATGTATCCGGCCAGATCGCATCTGTAATCGCAGGGGGTATGGTAATCAATCTGGTAACTTCTTTCTTATAAAAAGAATCCTGCGGCGGGTTGCGCAAGTTTCTTATAGAGTAAAGGACGAAACAGGCGATATACATAAAAGTGTCAGGAGGATAGGTATGACAGAGAATGTATTAATGGCATTGGAAATCATGTGGAAAGGAATGGTGGGGATTTTTGCCGCCACGATTCTGATCATGCTGGTTGTGTGGATTTTAAGCAAGTTCAGCTCAAAATAAAAGCTTAAAAAATTTTGCGGGGCGTTATGCGCCCCGCAAAATTTTTGCCTATTTTCAGCTATTCAATCCTTAGCCGTTCTATGATGCTGTCACGGCAGAGACGCCGGTAGGCGAATACCGGGATCAGGCAGGTGATCAGCAGCAGGATAGGCAGGCACACAAGGATGGGCAGCACCGTAAAATGATAGGAAAAGAACCAGACCTCTGAGACTGCCAGGCAGACCAGCAGGTAGGTGACCAGGCTTCCGATCACGCTGGAAAAGAGAACGGACAGCAGAGTGTGGAAGATTCCCTCCCACCGAAGCATCTGCATGAGCTGCTTTCCGGTCATGCCTACCGCTTCCATCATGGCGAATTCCTGCTTCTGCTCCAGGATCATGGTGATGATGGAGTTAAAGAAATTCAGGATTCCAATAAAGGCCAGGACGAAGCAGAGGACGCCGCCCACCACCACAAAGGTGGTCAGAAAGGTATCGAACTGATCCAGATACGTCTGCTTGGAGACATATTTCAGGTTGGTATGAAGGCTGCCTGTAAAATCCTCCAGAGCTTCCGTAACCGAAGCCATAGAGTCCTCCTGGACGTGCAGCACGGTGATCATGGAAGTATCGTCATTATGGGCAGTATAATCTGCCTCTGGTATCAGCATGGAAGCAGTAAGCACTCCGTAGGACTGAGTGGTGAGGGCATAGCCCAGTTCCCCCAGAGCCATTACCTCATATGTCTTGGAGGTTCCGTCGGCAAAGGTATAGGTGAGGGTGTCGCCGGGGCGGTAAAAAATTCCGCTCTCATAATTCTCGTAGGCTCTCCAGTACGTATCCAGGATGACATAGCCGCCGGAGGCAAATTTTTCCGGATCTATGGTGCCCATGGTGCGAGTAACGTTCTCCAGGCCAAAAGAATCAATGCCATATACATTTACCTGCAGCTCCTGGTCTTCCAGGATGGAGGCAGAGTCATACTCTGTTATATAAGGATCATCGGCAAAGGCGTCCAGGATCTTCAAGGCATTCTCGTAACCAGTTTCATCCAGCTTCAGTAAGTCGGGGGTATAGTAGACGTTGCTGATGGACTCCACTCCCGGTATGGAAGAGAGGGAATTCTGTATCTGGGGCGTTATGGCACAGGTATTTCTTCCCTCCAGAATGGTGGTATTATGAACGCTGAGATCCATCACCTCAAAGTCGCCTACAATGGAATTCTGGATGAATTTGTCAGCGTCCATGCCCTGAACCGCCGTGTACAGCGTGTTCAGCAGCATCAGGGAAAGAGACAGGGAAAGCACCACCACTGTGGTCTTTTTCCGGGAGCGCGCCAGATTGGACCAGGCCATGGCCGGCATCGTGGTTCTGCGGGTCCTTTTGGATTTTTTCTTTCCTTTGGACGCTGTTCCGTTATAGCGGAGCGCCTCTGTGGCGGATACCTTGGAGGCGATCCGGCAGGGCCTCAGACAACTGATCCATACGGTCAGCAAAGTGAAAAGGACAGCTCCCACAAAGACCAGGGGGGAAAGCCCAGTGGAAAAATCCGGGGTTGCCCCGCTGAGGACAAGAATGTTGAGGATAAAAGGCAGCAGAAGTTTTCCCGTCATAAAGCCTGCCGCCAGTCCCAGGGGAATTCCCAAAAGGGACAGGAGGGCAGCCTGGCGGTATACAAGGCCCCGAAGCTGTTTTCCTGTGGTCCCGATGGTTTTCAGCAGGCCGTAGCTGTGTATATCTGAGGATACCGTGATATAGAAAATATTGTAAATAATCAGATAACCCGCAGTGAGGATAATCAGAAGCACCAGGCTATAGAGAAGGATGGTGGACAGATCCATACTGGATTCCATGTAAGCCCAGTTGACGCCGTAGGAAATGGCTTCGGGATCAAAACCGTTGCGCTCCAGGGCCGCCACTACCTGTCCTTCAATGTCAAAGCTGCTTTTAAAATTGAAATCCACCATCCAGTATCCTTCTGAATCGGAGGCTTTGACAGAGGAATCGTAATAGGATACCTGGGGAGTGGGGGCGATTTCATCGCAGTATTCCCTGGAAATCCAGCACATCTGCGACATTGCTACTTCATCGCCTTCCCAGTAACCGCTGAGGGTAAACGTTTCGGAGAAGGTTTTGCCTCCTACCTGTATGGAGAGGGGAACCGGGGTTCCAAGTTCGCAGGGAATGCCCAGAGCCTCCAGAACCAGATCGCTGACAGCGATTTCCAGCCGTTCCTGGGGCATATGCCCTTTGGCAGGGTAAGAGAAGGTCAATTTGGCGTCCTCATCCTGAGCATAGCACACCTCTGCGGTCAGATCCCTGAGCTCTGGATTGGACACAAAGCCGGCAGTGATCCGATAGGTGAGATCTAAAAGAGAAGAATCTTTCTGCAAGGTTTCAAAATCCTCCGGCAGGACATACTTCAGGCCGGCCATGGCGCTTCCGCCCACCTGGCGCATGGTGCTTTCCTGGGAGAGCTGGATCATGCTGGCGCCGATGGTCAGAACAGAAGTAAACATGGCGCTGGTCAAAAGGACTGCCGCAATGGCAATTAGATTTTTCCATTTTCTGGCCTTTAGAAGCCGCAGGGACAGAAGACGGATGATTCGTCTGTTTTTTACTCTACGCATTTTCCTCACCGCCTCCCACGATTTTCCCGTCTTCAATGCGGATGATGCGGTCAGCCATCTGTGCGATGCTTTCATTGTGGGTGATCATCACAATGGTCTGCTTAAATTGCTGGCTGGTGATTTTCAGGAGACTGAGAACATCCTGGCTGGTTTTTGAGTCCAGGTTTCCCGTAGGCTCATCTGCCAGGATAATGGCGGGCTTGGAGGCCAGGGCTCTGGCGATGGCCACTCTCTGCTGCTGTCCGCCGGATAGCTGGCTTGGCAGAGATTGGATCCTGTCGGAAAGTCCCAGAGTGCGGATAACCCGGTCAATATATTTTTTGTCTATGCGGTTTCCGTCCAGCTCCAGAGGAAGGACAATGTTTTCATATACATTCAGCACGGGGATTAAGTTGTAGGACTGAAAGATAAAGCCGATCTTCCGGCGGCGGAAAATGGTGAGAGCGTCGTTTTTCAGAGAAAAGATATCTTTTCCTTCCACGAATACCTTTCCGGAAGTGGGTCGGTCCAAGCCTCCCAGCATGTGAAGCAGAGTGGATTTTCCGCTGCCGCTGGTACCCACTACAGCCAGAAATTCTCCGGGGCGGACGCTTAAGCTGACGCCGTCCAGGGCACGGACCAGATTGGGGGCCTGCCCGTAATATTTTTTTAAATCAGTAGTTTTTAAGATTTCCATAATATCCTCCTTCTTACGATGAATTCTCTATAGAAACATGATATCAGAGAAATCTTTCCGCCCTCTTTCAGGAATCTAACAGTTTTGAAAGAATTGCCCGCCACCTTACCGTGGAAGAAACATAGAAAAGGTACTTCCGGCGCCTGGAGAAGAGGATGCCGTCAGGTAGCCGCCCTGTCTAGAAAGGATTTCCCGGGACAGGTAAAGGCCGATTGCAACCCCTTCCGTTTCTCCAGACGTTTCTCCCCGGCAGAAACGTCCAAAAAGCTTTGGCAGCTCATCCTGGGGAATCCCAGGTCCCTCATCGGTGACATCCACGGCGCAGAACATTTCAAAAGGCCGGAGGGATAAGGTAATGCGGCTGCCTTCGGGGCTGTATTTTATGCTGTTATCCAGAAGATTGCACAAAGCTTCTTTCGTCCATTTCAGGTCAAAGCAGGCAGCTTCCTCATGGAAGGACGGCAGAAGGATCTCGATCTCCTTTAAAGCCGCCTTGGAGGCAAGTTCCTCCCGGGCCTGGGAGAGAAGAGGGGAGAGAAGCTGCTTTGAAGGGGAGAGCTGGAAAACTCCTGTTTCCAGCCGGGAAGTCTTTACCAGAGCCTGGATAAGAAATTCCAGCTTTTGAGCTTGTCTGGCGATCTCCTGCACCAGGGGAACGGCGGAGGCGGGCAGCTTTTCTTCCTGGAGAAGCTGTGTATAAAGAAGGATGCCAGAGAGGGGCGTCTTCGTCTGGTGGGAGATATCTGTGATCAGCTCCTGGATCTTCGCTTTTTCCTCCTTAAGCTGTCTGTCAGAGAGGCTGGAAGAGGACAGAAAGCGCACCCACTTGCTCTCAAGCTTAGAGAGCTCGTCTTCTGTATAATTTTCTTCCTGGAAAGAGCCCTCCATGGCTTCATCCAGCATCTGATTCAATTTTTCGTACGCTATTTTCTCTCGGTTCCAGAAACCCATTTCATTCTCCTTACGTTTCTTCTTCTTTCCAGACATACCCCTGACGGTATACGGTATGGATGTATCTGGGGGCAGTGGAGTGATCCTCCAGCTTGTCACGAAGCCGTTTCACCGTTACAGAGAGGGCGTTTTCGTCCACATATTCTGCTCCGTCTGTCCAGATGCGGTCCATGAGGAATTCCCTTGACAGAGTCATACCACGGTTCTCTACCAGGAGCCGCAGCAGGCGCTGTTCCGTTTTGCTCAGCTCCAGCCGGCATCCCTTTTTGAAAAACTGCATGTTTTCAAAGTCAAAAAGAAAGTTTTCAGAAGAAAAAACCAAGGAGGAACCAGCCTTGCGCAGCACATTGGAGATTCTGGCCCGCAGTACCATGAGACTGAAAGGTTTGACAATATAATCGTCTGCACCCAGCTCCAGTCCCGCCACCTGAGACATTTCCTGGTCATTGGCAGTAATGATGATGACGGGGACAGGCGTGCGGGATCGGATTTTCTGGAGAAAATCCAGGCCGTTTCCATCGGGGAAATTAATATCAAGAAGAATGAGATCCGGGAAAGGAGGCTCTAAGACTTGGGCTGCCTCTTTCAGGGAGTAATACTGGGCGAAATCAAACTGCTGGGATTTCAGTGCCAGGACAATTCCCATGTTCAGTCCCCGGTCATCTTCAATAATGGCGATTCGTTTCATGAATAGTATACCTCAGATTTCAGTGAAATTTTCAAAGCCTATTGTATCACAAGAAAAAAGAAGTCTCAACCGGCCCTGACAAACCTGACCGCCTATGCTAAAATAGAGTTGTCCAATCAGAAAGAAAGGAGGATTTTGCAATGAAAGAAAAAATGAAAAAATTTTGTGTGGATGTTCTTATAGATTTGGCCAGCGGATTCTGTCTCACGGCAGCTATTTACAGCTTTGCGGTACCTGCGGGATTTCCTATGACAGGGATTTCTGGAATTGCCATGATTCTGTACCAGCTTTTCGGGACGCCCATCGGCACCATGAATGTGGTGCTGAATATTCCGATTGCCTTGTTCTGTTACAAGACTCTTGGGAAGCGCTTTTATCTGAATTCTGTGAAAACCATTTTAATTACCTCGGCGGTGATGGATCTTCTGGGGCCGGTGTTTCCGGTCTACCAGGGAGAAATGTTTCTGGCGGCTCTGGGAGCAGGGGTGCTGTGCGGACTGGGATACGGGATGGTATTCCTGAGAAATTCATCCACTGGAGGCGTGGATTTCATTATGATGACCATACGGGCGTACCACCCGCATTTTTCTTTGGGAAATATTTCTTTTGTTATGGATACGGCAGTCATTGCCGCCGGGAGCTGGCTCTTTGGAAGTATGAATGCCCTGATCTGCGGAATTGTGATGAATTACTTAAATGCCGCAGTGGTGGATAAGGTAGTTTACGGCATGCGCAACGGAAAGCTGACTATGATCATTACCTCCGCACCCCAGAAGGTGGCGGAGATGATCCAGGAACAGATCGGCCGCGGCACCACCATTCTTCAGGGTGTGGGAGGCTATACGGGCCAGGAGCGGCAGGTGGTTCTCTGCGCCAGCAATCATAAAGAAATGTACGATATTAAACGAAAGGTGCATGAGCTGGATGAGAATGCTTTCGTTATTATTGTAGAATCCAATGACGTGATCGGGGAAGGGTTCCGTCTGCCGGGAGATACAAACTTATTGTAAAAAAAGAGATTGTGTTGTAGACTAAGTGCGGAGCAATCCGTGGCTTTTATGCGTGACGGTGCCTGCGCCGGCAGGCTGGACACCAGAGGGGATAATTAGAAAGAAAGGGCGGATTTAAGAAGGGAGCGGAATATGAATATTTTGGTAAGTGCCTGCCTGCTGGGGATGAACTGCAGATATGACGGTGGAAACAACTGGAATGACGGACTTGAACTTTTAAAGAAAGAACATCATCTGGTGCCGGTGTGTCCAGAGGTTTTCGGAGGACTGCCTACTCCCAGAGAGCCTGCCGAGATACGGCAGGGCAAAGTTTACGACAGGCAGGGCCAGGAGGTTACTGTGTATTTTGTGAAAGGCGCCCAGGAGACTCTGAAGCTGGCCAGATTTTTTGGCTGCCGGGCGGCCATACTGAAAGAGAGAAGTCCCTCCTGCGGCAGCGAAGTGGTATACGACGGATCTTTTTCAGGAAAGAAGGTCAGGGGAGACGGGATTACGGCTGCTCTTTTGAAAAACCATGGAATCCGTGTGACAGGGGAATCCGGGATCGGGTCCCTGGCAGATGTACTGAGGGAGGAAGAAGAATGCTGAAAGATTTAATCATAAAAAACAGAAGCTACCGAGGGTATGATCCCAGCAGAAAAGTGACCAGGGAAGAGCTGGAAGAGATGGCGGACTGTGCCAGGCTGTCAGCCTCCAGCGTCAACCGCCAGCCTTTAAAATATTACCTGGCCTGGGAGACGGAGGAAGTGGAACAAATCCAGAGTCTGACGAAGTGGGCCAGGGGCCTTCCGCAGCTTACGCTGCCCCATCCGGGGAAAAATCCTGCAGCTTATATTGTAATCTGCCAGGATCTCAGCCTGGGAGATTCAAAGGCCAGGTTTCAGAAGGATATTGGAATTGCCGCCCAGTCAATTCTTCTTTGCGCCGTGGAAATGGGTCTTGGAGGATGCATGATCGGAAATTTTTCACCCTCCCAGGTAAAGGAGACTTTAGAGCTGCCGGAAAATCTAGAGCCTATGCTCCTTGTGGCGGTGGGGAAACCGGATGAGGAGATTGTGCTGACAGAGGCGGGGCCGGGGGAGCCGGTAGATTATTACAGAGATGAGAAAGATACCCACTATGTGCCTAAGAGAAGGCTGCAGGATATCGTGATTTATAAAGGTGCAGTGAAAGAATGATTACGAAAGAGATAGAGGCCTTTGACCTGGAACAGATCTGCGAATCCGGCCAGTGCTTCCGCATGGAGCAGACGGGACCAGGAGAGTTTCAGGTGGCGGCCGGGAGCCGGGGACTCAGACTTTCCCAACGGGGAAAAACGGTTACTTTTTTCTGCGGCGAGGACGAGTTTGAGAAGATGTGGAGAAGATATTTTGATCTGGATGAGGATTATGCCTCCTGTCTGAATCAGGCGGAAAGCATGGATCAATATCTGGCGCAGGCAGCCGCCGGAGCTAAGGGAATCCGCATTCTGCGGCAGGATTTGTGGGAGATGATCGTTTCTTTTTTGATTTCCCAGCAGAATAATATTCCCAGGATCCGCAGGTGTATTGAGAACCTTTGCCGTACATATGGAAAAAGAAAAGAGGCTGAGGGTTTTTCTTTTTATACTTTTCCGGGGCCTGAAGTGCTGGCCGGCCTGGAGGAAGACGCATTGAAACCATGCAATCTGGGCTACCGAAGCAAATACGTGGTGCGTACAGCCAGACAGATATACGAAGGCGGCTTTTCTTTAGAAAAGCTGCGGGACATGGAGTATGAGGGGGCCAGGCAGGAGCTTATGAAGCTTTTTGGCGTGGGAGAGAAGGTGGCGGACTGTATCTGCCTTTTTGCCCTCCATCATTTGGCGGCTTTTCCCGTGGATACCCATATCCGTCAGGCCCTGGCCCAGCACTATCCCCAGGGGTTTCCCAGAGAAAAATGCCGGGGCAGAGAAGGAATATTTCAGCAGTATATTTTTTACTATGAGCTGCATAAGGAGAGAGAAAGATGACGAAAGAAGCCCTTGCCCTAGAGGCGATTGACAGACTGAAGAAAGAATATCCCGATGCGGACTGTACTCTTGACTATGATCAGGCCTGGAAGCTGCTGGTCAGTGTGCGCCTGGCTGCCCAGTGTACGGATGCCCGGGTGAATGTGGTGGTTGAGAAGCTGTATGAAAAGTTTCCGGATGTGAAGGCTTTGGCAAATGCCCTGCCGGAAGAGATCGAAGAAATTGTAAAGCCCTGCGGCCTGGGACACAGCAAGGCCAGGGACATCAGCGCCTGCATGAAGATTTTGGATGAGAAATATAATGGAAAAGTGCCGGAGGATTTTGACGCTTTGCTGAAGCTGCCGGGAGTGGGGAGAAAAAGTGCGAACCTGATTATGGGGGATGTGTTTCATAAACCGGCTATCGTCACAGATACCCACTGCATCCGCCTCTCCAACCGGATTGGCCTGGTGGACGGCATAAAGGATCCCAAGAAGGTGGAGATGGCTCTGTGGAAGATTATTCCTCCTGAAGAAGGAAGCGATTTCTGTCACCGGCTGGTATGGCATGGGCGGGACGTCTGCACAGCCAGGACAAAGCCTCATTGTGATAAATGCTGTCTGGAGGATATCTGCGGGAAATACGGAGTGTGAGTTATGGCTAAGATATTAATTGTAGAAGATGAAGAGCCGATTTTGAATCTGATTCGGATGAATCTTGTGAAGGCGGGATATCAGTGCGGCATTTCCATGGACGGGGAGGAAGCGGCGGATAGAATCCAGGAGGAAGATTTTGACTTGATCCTCCTGGACATTATGCTTCCCAAACTGGATGGATACGAAGTGCTGGAGTATGCTAAGAGTCAGGAAATACCGGTAATCTTCCTTACGGCTATGGGAGATACGGCCCAGAAAGTAAGAGGGCTTAAGATGGGGGCGGAGGACTATATCTCCAAGCCCTTTGATATAGCGGAGCTTCTGGCCAGAGTGGAGACGGTGCTGCGCCGCTGCAGAAAACTGGATCAGAGCCTGCGCATAGGAGCCATCGAACTGCGGCCGGAGTCTAGGACTGTTTTGAAAAATGGGGCGCCGGTGGAGCTGACGCCCAAAGAATACGACCTTTTATATCTGTTTATGCGGAACCGGAACCGGGCTCTGTACAGGGAGACCATCTATGAGCATGTATGGGGGGGAGAGTACCCGGGAACCGGAAGGACGGTGGATCTCCATGTCCAGAGGCTGAAAAAGAAGCTGGGGCTGGAGAAGGAGATTGTGGCAATTTATAAAGTAGGCTACAGGCTGGTGGGCTGAATCTGGATCTAAAGAAACCTTTTGATCAGCAGCCCTGAGGAAAGGAGGAAGAGATGCGTCTTGCGTGGAAAATTTTCTTTTTGACCATTCCAGTATTTCTTCTTTCACTGACGCTTCTGGGGACGTGGATCCTTCAGGAAAGCTTTCAGTCCAATCTTGACAGGGAGAGAGAACGATGTTTTATGGAGAACCAGATGTTTCAGGTCTCCTATGAACTGACCTGGCATTCAGCCTCCCTGCAAAGCCAGGAGGATTCTGTAAAAGCCATAGCGGAAAGCATTCGCAGAAACGCAGGATCCGAGGCTGGAAATACCAGGATTTACGGAGCGGACGGAGCGGAGGTTCTCTACCAGGATACCCAGGAGAGGGTCGAAAACGGGATTCTGGAGAGCCTAACCGAGAGTGTGAATGTGGGGGCGCAGATTGCGGCCCAGGGAAACCGCTACTATATCGTGGTGCTTTCCAGGAGCGGCACAGGAGTCTATATTGAGACTGTAAGGGATCTGACGCCCATATTTAAAGAGAGAGATGAACGACAGTCTGTCTATCAGACAGGGGTATTTTTAATTACTTTCATCATGGGTGGGCTGATGCTGGGGATCTTATACCTGGTTATGGGAAATACAAGAAAGCTCTCCAGGACGGTCCGCAGCTTTGCCACAGGTCAATACGATGTCAGGGCCAACATCCGCTCCAGAGACGAGATCGGACGGCTGGCAGCGGATTTTAACTGGATGGCGGGCATCATGAATGCCCAGATGGAGCAGCTTAAGGAAGAGGTTTCCCGCCAGGAGGCCTTTACTTCTGCTTTCGCCCATGAGCTGAAAACGCCCCTCACCTCCATTATCGGATATGCGGACACCATCCGTTCCATGGAGCTTTCCAAGGAAGAGAATGATATGAGCGCAGATTACATTTACCGGCAGGGGAAGCGTCTTCTCTCTCTTTCCTATAAGCTTTTGGAGTGGTCCGCCATGGAGGGGAAAGAACCAAACTTTAAGAGAATTCTGTTTCCGGAGCTGATACGGGAAGTATCTGAGATCGTGGCTCCAGCCATGGAGGCGAAAAATCTCTCTCTGATCGCAGATGTGAAACCGGGATTCGTGTATGGAGACCGGGAGCTTCTGGGTTCTGTCTTTATTAATCTTCTGGATAATGCGGCGAAAGCCTCCCAGCCAGGGAAGAGGATCTGGATTACGGGATATCCAGAGGAGGGTTTTTATCTGGCCAGTGTCCAGGATGAAGGGATGGGCGTAAAGAAGGAGGAGCTTTCAAGGCTTACGGAAGCTTTCTATATGGTGGATAAATCCAGATCCAGGAAAGAAGGAGGGGCCGGCCTGGGGCTGGCCCTGTGCAAAAAGATCCTGGATCTTCACAAGGCTGCATGGCAGATGGAGAGCGAGCCGGGGGAGGGAATGAAGATTACGGTTCTTTTCAGAATACCTAAGAGAAAAAGAAATTCCAGGAGTGAACAGTCATGAAGAGACGAGGGCAATATCCCCCTGTATTTACATATGCGCTCTGTGCCGTGGGACTGGCGGTTTCCGTTTTGCTGGCGCTGTTTCTGCCAGATTGGTATTCGGAGTGGTCGGACAGCAGAACCTTCCAGGAAGTGGTCACAAAAGAGAGGGAAGAGATTTCTTTTGTGGATTCCCAGGAGATGGATGTAAGCCAGCGTCTTCAGGCCGTGTCCCAGATAAATCAGAGCAGCTATGCCGATAGCTACGGAAATGGAAATTATGAGGAAGTATACGGACTGGTGGAGCCGGAAGATCCTAAACGGGTGATGGAACAGTGTATAGAAAGCCTTTCGGGCTGGACAGAGGCGGGGCTGATTCCTCAAAGCTATCTCTCCATGCTGTCATTGGCCCTGGAACGCAGTGGGGATGGGGCAATAGACGAAGCATACGGGGAGGAAAACACATCCCAGTATGAGATGGATGGAATGATGTGGTATACGTACGTAGATACCCTTGAGGGGCAGATCCCGGTATATGTGCTGGCTATAGGTCTGAGAGAAGCAGGGGAAGAAACGCCGGACTACAATGACAGTCTGATTTTGCATCTGATCATGGATGCCGATACGGGATTTCTGTATTATGTGTCCATCCTGGGGCAGGAAGCCGCAGAGCATCTGGCCTGGGAGTTAAACTTTGAATCGGCAAAACATATGGTAGAGTTTTATATGGCTGGCTCAGGGAAAGCCGGAGAATCCAAAATTATTATGGGAATTCCTGATTTCGCCCAGGCAGGGCTCGCCCAGAGCTACAGGGCAGAATTTCTGGATCCGTATGGACTGGAACTGAATATTACTTTGGAATATGGAGATTCTGTGGCAAATGCTTACCGGATTCTGGAGTGCTGCCCATGGGGCAGCGGCTACACGGTGATGTACGGTACCAGAGAATGGACAGACTATATTTATCCCATAATGGGAACCTATTGGTGGGAACAGTGGACAGTACCGGCGGATGAGTGGCTTGCGGTTCTGTATAGTATGATGAGCAGTGAAGAGGCACAGAGCTTCTGAGGCTCCATCTGTGTCTTTAATTAGAAATGGACCATGTCCGTACACCACGCAGCAAGAATGGCGGCATTCTTAAACAGATGATACAACTTGGATACAAAAAAGAAAAAAGTACGATACATTTAGAGGATATCCTTTCTGTCAGAAGCAGGAAGGATATTTCTTTTTCTGCCAAATCACAATGCATGAAACCTTTCCGCAGGCTGCGGCGTCTAATAATTGACAGAGTGGAATCTGCATTACAGGAGGCAAAGATGAGGACATTAAATGAAATGGGAGAGACGCTGAGGGCCAGGGGACTTTTGGCGTCTGAAGACAGAAACCAGTGGCTGATGAATAAAAAGGAAGTCTACTGGATTACATATGATTCAAAAAGAGTGGTGCCAGGCACGCTTTTTTTCTGTAAGGGGAAGGCCTTTAAGCCGGAATATTTAAAAGAAGCCATCCATAAAGGGTGCGTAGGGTATGTAAGTGAGAAAGAGTATGTCAGGGAAGAGGGAATTCCCTGCCTGCTGGTAAATGATATCCGGTCGGCTATGGCGGTACTGGCGGCTTTGTTTTTTGATTATGCCCCGGACCGCCTTCTGCTGACAGGCATTACGGGGACGAAGGGGAAAACCACCACTGCATGGTACCTGAAAGCCATGTTTGATGAATGGGAGAAAGAAAAAGGAGGAAAGGAGACTGGGCTTCTCTCATCCGTGACCAACTATGACGGTATGCGGCGGGAGCGTTCCAGCCTGACCACTCCCGAGGCACTGGTACTTCATGAGCATCTCTTCAACGCCAGGACAGCGGGTCTGTCCCACATGGCCTTGGAGGTTTCAAGCCAGGCGCTGAAGTATGGAAGGGTAAAGGAACTGGTCTTTGACGTGGGGATCTTTCTGAATATTTCTGAGGATCATATAAGCCCGGGAGAACATAAAGATTTTGAGGATTATTTTACCTCCAAGCTGTCCATCTTCCGGCAGACCAGAACGGCATGTGTGAATCTGGATGCGGAACACAGCGGGAAGATCCTGAAGGCGGCCAGAAAAGCCGGGAGAATTGTTACCTTCGGCACCAGGCCGGAGGCGGACTTTTTCTGCTGCAATGTTTCCAGGGAACAGGGACGGATTTCTTTTCAGGTGATCTGCAAAGAATTCTGCGAGAGATTTGAACTGGGTATGAAAGGGAGCTTTAATATCGAAAATGCCGTGGCTGCCATTGCGGCTGCATCCGTCTATCATCTCCCCGTAGACTGTATGAAGAGGGCCCTTTTAAAGACGCAGGTGCCGGGAAGAATGGAAACTGTCATGAGCAGAGATGGGAAAATATGCGGGATCGTGGATTTCGCTCATAACAGGCTGAGCTTTGAAAGACTGTACGAGGCAGTCTTTTATGAATATCCCCAGTTTCGGAAAATCATAACGGTTTTCGGATGTCCGGGAGGAAAAGCCCTGAACAGAAGAAAAGAGCTGGGACTGCTGGCGGGGCTGTGTTCGGACAAGGTGTATGTCACTTCGGATGACCCGGGCATGGAGAGCCAGGAAAAGATCGCTGAGGAGATCAGCTATTACGTAAAGCTGGCAGGATGCCCCTGCCAGAAGCTCCCAGACCGGAAAAATGCTATCATGAAAGCGGTGGCCGAAGTCCAGGATGAAAAGACTCTTGTGCTGATTTTGGGGAAAGGGTGTGAAAACCATCAGAAAATCAGGGGCACCGTGAAAAAATGCCCCAGGGATATCGAGTACTTAAGGGAAGCGCTGCGCTGCCGGGAAAATAAAAAGTAAAATCCTTACCGGGAATTTACGTATTCTTTACTTGAACCGTGTTTCATATTTTACATTTCTCCTTTAAAATGCAATTCGTAATGAACGAGACACAGCGAGTTGGTTGTGGTGAAAGGAGACATAATTATTATGAAAAAAGCAATTGCAGTATGTATGGCAGCAATGATGACAGCAAGTCTGGGCGTAACCGCTATGGCGGCAGCCGAGGGAGATATCACAGTAGTATCCAGAGAAGACGGTTCTGGTACAAGAGGCGCTTTTGTTGAGCTGCTGGGAATTAAAGCTGACGATGTTGACAATACGACACAGGCGGCAAACATTACTAACAGCACGGCTGTTATGATGACCACTGTGGCAGGGGACGCCAATGCCATCGGCTACATATCTCTTGGTTCCCTGGACGATTCAGTTACAGCGGTAAAGGTTGACGGAGCTGAGGCAACTGCAGAAAATATTGAGAATGGAACGTACCCGGTAGTTCGTCCCTTCAATATTGCCACCAAAGAAGATCTCAGCGATGCGGCTGCTGATTTTGTAAGCTACATCATGAGCGATGAGGGACAGGCAATCATCGAAGAGAACGGATATATCCCGGTTGAAAGCACAGGCGCTTACGAGGCGACAGATGCTTCAGGGGATGTGACAGTAGCAGGTTCTTCCTCTGTAACTCCTGTAATGGAGAAGCTGGCAGAGGGATACGCAGAAGTAAATGAAAATGTAAATATCGCAGTTCAGCAGAGCGATTCTACCACAGGTATGCAGTCTACGATTGACGGACTTTGCGACATCGGAATGGCTTCCAGAGAAGTAAATGAAGAAGAAATCGCAGCAGGACTTACTCCCACTGTGATTGCGCAGGATGGTATTGCGGTAATCGTAAACAACGAGAGCGGCGTAACGGAGCTTTCCAGCGAGACGATCCGTCAGATCTATGTGGGCGAGATCACCGCATGGGAAGATGCCCTTGCAGCACCTGCAGCAGCTGAGGATGCTGAGGCTGCAGAGGAAACCGAAGCGGCTGAGACTGAAGCGGTGGAAGAGACTGAGGCTACAGAGGCGGCTGAGTAACTCTGGTAAAAAATTGATTCTGCAAATATAATTTTTGATTCTTCCCGAACTGTAAAAAGTTCGGGAAGAGCTGTGAATAGGGTAAACAAGTGTCATCCGGAAACGAAGTGAGACTTTGGGCCTGTGATTATGGCTGTGCCGGAGCGAGAAGAAAGGAATGGAAGTTTGAATGACAAATAAATTATCAGAGCGGGTCATGCATGCCATATTTCTGGTAGCAGCCTGTACCTCTGTCCTGGCGGTGGCGCTGATCTGCGTTTTTTTGTTTGCAAACGGGCTGCCTGCTATGGGAGAGATCGGAATTTTCGATTTTCTGTTTGGTCAGACATGGAGGCCCTCCAATGATTTATATGGGATTTTCCCTTTTATTCTTGGAAGCATCTATGTAACTGCCGGCGCTATTTTGATCGGAGTGCCCGTGGCGCTGCTGACAGCTATATTCATGGTTCACTATTGCCCCAAAAGGCTGTACCCATTTTTTAAGGCTACAGTAAACTTAATGGCGGGAGTTCCTTCTGTTGTATATGGTTTCTTTGGTCTGGTAGTATTCGTACCATGGCTAAGAGAGCTTACCGGAAATGGAACTACAATGTTTACGGCATCCCTCCTTCTTGGAATTATGATTCTGCCCACAGTGACAGGCGTTGCGGAGTCGGCGATCAGGAGTGTCCCGGACTCATACTATGAAGGGGCTCTTGCTCTTGGGGCTACCCATGAGCGCAGTGTTTTCTTTACGGTATTTCCGGCGGCAAAATCGGGAGTTATGGCAGGGGTAGTCCTGGGAATCGGACGTGCCATCGGCGAAACTATGGCGGTAATTATGGTTGCGGGAAACCAGACCTGGATGCCTCAGGGCGTGTTTGAAGGTCTGCGCACGATGACGGCGAACATTGTAATGGAAATGGGTTATGCGGCAAACCTGCACAGAGAGGCTTTGATTGCCACTGGTGTTGTACTGTTTGTGTTTATTTTGATCATTAACCTTTGCATTTCAGCTTTGAAACGGAGATCGGCATATGAATAGAGAAAATAATTTGTCCGGCAGCGCAGGCGGCGAGGGAACTGTGGCAATCGGCAGTATCCCAGAACAGAAGAAGCGGACGGCCGGAATGTGGCTGGAAAAGGCTGCCCAGAAGTGGAAAAACCATCCTTGTTCGGCGGCAGCGGCCCTGTTGGTATGGCTGGCAGGGTTTTTAACTCTGGCGGTTATGGTTTTCCTGGTGGGCTTTATTGTAATCAAAGGAGTACGGTATATCACTCCCAGTCTCTTCGCACTGGAATATAATTCAGAGAATGTTTCACTGATGCCTGCAATGATCAATACGGTAATGATGACAGGGCTTTCTTTGGCGATTGCGATTCCTGTGGGAGTATTTGCGGCTATCTTTCTTGTGGAGTACGCAAATAAAGGCAGCAAGATTGTGACGGTAATCCGGCTTACGGCGGAGACCCTTTCAGGAATTCCCTCAATTATCTACGGCTTGTTCGGTATGCTGTTTTTCAGTACAGCTTTAAGATGGGGGTATTCCCTTTTGGCAGGGTCCCTGACCCTGGTTATTATGATTCTGCCGTTGATTATGAGGACTGCGGAGGAAGCGCTTCTGGCAGTGCCGGATTCTTACAGGGAGGCCTCCTTTGGGTTGGGAGCGGGAAAATTGAGGACGATCTTCCGCATTGTCCTGCCCACGGCGGTACCGGGAATTCTTTCAGGAGTGGTTTTGGCCACAGGAAGAATCGTAGGCGAAACGGCTGCCCTGCTTTACACGGCAGGATCTGTAGCTCAGGTTCCGAATAATCTTTTTGGGCCCGGACGTACCCTGGCCGTTCATATGTATGTGCTTTCCAGCGAGGGCCTTCATATGAATGAGGCGTATGCCACGGCAGTGGTTTTACTAGTAGTGGTGCTGGCGTTAAATGGACTTTCAGGCTTGCTGGCCAAGAAACTTTCAAAGGGAAGAGGTTAAGAAATGGATAAAATAACAATTCACAATACGAATCTCTATTACGGAGATTTCCATGCGCTGAAGGATATTAATCTTGACATTCCGGAAAATAAAATTACAGCTTTCATTGGCCCCAGCGGCTGCGGAAAGTCAACGCTTTTGAAGTCTTTAAATCGTATGAACGACCTGGTGGAAGGGTGCAAAATCACCGGTGAAATGAAGCTGGACGGGGAAGATATATACGGGAAAATGGATGTGAATATGCTGCGCAAAAGAGTCGGAATGGTATTTCAGAAACCAAATCCGTTTCCTATGAGCATCTATGATAATATTGCCTATGGACCCAGAACTCATGGAGTTCATTCCAAGTCCAGGCTGGATGACATTGTAGAGAAGGCGTTAAGGGATGCGGCTATCTGGGATGAAGTAAAGGACCGCCTGAAAAAGAGCGCTCTGGGAATGTCCGGTGGGCAGCAGCAGCGTCTCTGTATTGCCAGAGCTCTGGCCGTGGAACCTGAAGTACTTCTGATGGATGAGCCTACTTCCGCCCTGGATCCTATTTCTACCAGCAGAATTGAAGATCTGGCCGTGGAACTGAAAGAAAAATATACAATCGTGATGGTAACCCACAATATGCAGCAGGCGGCCAGAATTTCAGATAAGACTGCTTTCTTCCTTCTGGGAGAAGTCATAGAGTACGATGATACCATGACGCTGTTTTCTATGCCCAAGAATAAGAAAACGGAAGAGTATATTACAGGGAGGTTCGGCTGATATGAGAAATCGGTTTATAGAGAAGATGGAGCGCCTTCACAAAGAAATGCTGGAGATGGGGATGCTCTGCGAAAAAGCCATTATGAAGACTTATAAGCTCCTTCTTTCCGAAGAGAATGAGCAGGAGAATATGGTGAAAGAAATCGATCAACTGGAGCACGAGATTGACCATCAGGAGAGACAGGTGGAGACCATCTGCATTCAGCTTCTCCTTCAGCAGCAGCCCGTTGCCTCGGATCTTAGAAGGATTTCAGCGGCTCTGAAGATGATCACGGATCTGGAGCGGATCGGAGATCAGGCTACGGATATTGCTGAGATTATCCAGGTAGGCGCCATCAAGCTTCCTATCAGCGGATCGAGACTGACCCAGATGGCCGAGGCCACCATGAAAATGGTAAATAACAGCATTGAGTCCTATGTGGAGAGCAGCCTTGCCATGGCACAGGAAGTCATTGACAACGATGACGTTGTGGATGAGCATTTCCTGGCGGTGCGCAGAGAAATCATTGAAGAGATGAAGACGGGCGAGATTTCCAGCGACCAGGCCCTTGATCTTTTGATGGTAGCCAAATATTATGAGAGAATCGGGGATCATGCTTCCAATATTGGCGAGTGGGTAGAGTTTTCTATTACCGGGAAGCACAGGAGCGGAAAAGAAATCAACGATGTTTTCATGGTATAAGTAAAATTTAGGTCACGAAAATAAAATAGATATTTACATAAATTTTACATAAAAAAATTCCCTTTTTCCCTTACTTTGTGTATAATTTATAATTAGTGGAATATACAGAAGGGAAAGGGAATTTCAATGGATATTTTTAATGTTTTTACTCTATTTGGCGGTTTGGCGCTGTTCCTCTATGGAATGAACGTAATGGGAGACAGTCTGGCGAAAGCATCCGGCGGACGTCTCGAGAAGATTCTGGAGAATCTTACCAGCAGTACCTTAAAGGGTGTACTGCTTGGCATGGCAGTCACAGCGGTGATTCAATCCTCATCCGCCACCACGGTTATGGTGGTGGGATTTGTAAACTCCGGGATCATGACCCTGGAACGAACTGTGGGAATCATCATGGGAGCCAACATCGGTACCACAGTTACATCATGGATTTTAAGTCTCTCTGGCATTGAGGGAGACAGTTTTCTGTTGCAGCTTTTGAAGCCTTCTTCTTTTTCGCCCATTCTGGCTGTGATCGGTATTGGCCTTCACATGTTTGCCAAGAGTGAGCGAAAGAAAGATGTGGGCTCTATTCTGCTGGGCTTTGCCGTGCTGATGTTTGGTATGGAAACCATGAGCGGCGCCGTTGAGCCCTTAGCTGAGATTCCGCAGTTTACAAATCTGTTTTTAATGTTCCGAAATCCTATTCTGGGCCTTCTGGCCGGAGCGGTTCTGACGGCTATTATTCAGAGTTCCTCCGCTTCCGTGGGAATCCTTCAGGCTCTTTGTATGACAGGCTCTGTAACCTATGGGGCGGCCCTTCCCATTATCATGGGTCAAAATATCGGTACCTGCGTCACTGCCCTGCTGTCCTCCATCGGGGCCAAGAAGAATGCCAAGAGGGCGGCCTTTGTACATCTGTATTTTAATCTGATTGGAACCATCGTCTTTCTGATTCTGTTTTACACGGTAAATGTTTTTGTAAACTTTGCTTTTTTGGATGACGCCGCTGTGCCTGCGGGGATTGCAGTGGCCCATACAGCCTTTAATATCTTTGCCACCTGTCTGTGGCTTCCTTTCCATGGCATACTGGTTAAGCTGGCCAAGCTGACCGTTCGTGACGCAGAAAAGGGCGGAAGGAAAGATGAGACTGAAAAACAGGAGCTTCTGGGACTGGATGCAAGATTTCTGGACACGCCGGCTTTCGCGGTGGAACAGTGCAGAAATGCCGCTTCCAGGATGGCGGATTTGACTGCCAGCTCTCTGGACGAGGCAATCTCTCTGCTGAGCCGTTATGATGAAGAAGGAGTCCAGGAGGTCAGCCGTAAGGAAGAGCAGGTAGACCAGTATGAGGACCGCCTGGGAACGTATCTGGTTCAGATATCAAAGCATGAGCTGACCCTTAAGGACAGTCATACCCTGTCGGTGCTTCTTCACAGCATCGGAGATATGGAACGTATTTCTGACCATGCGGTGGGGATTGCCAAGGCGGCGGAAGAAATCTATGACAAAAATCTGGCCTTTTCCCAGGCGGCTGTCAAGGAGCTTCAGGTTTTCTCCGCAGCCGTGAAAGAGATTGTGGCCATCACTATGGAAGCTGTCTATACAGAAAACCTGGACAAGGCAAGAGAGGTAGAGCCTCTGGAAGAGGTTATAGATGATCTCAGCGATGCCATGAAGCAGCGGCATATCGAACGGCTCAGGGAGGGCAGATGTACGATTGAGCTTGGCTTTATCCTCTCTGATCTTACCACCAGCTACGAGCGTATCGCAGATCACTGTTCTAATATTGCGGTCTGTCTTGTACAGGCAGATAAAGATGAGTACGGGCGCCACGCTTATCTGAAATCTCTGAAGACAGAGGACAGAAAGCATTTTGTGGAGCAGTATCGGGCATACAGCCAGAAGTACACCCTTCCCGAAAGGATAAAAGGGACTCCCAAGGTGGATATGCGTTCCCACATGAAGGGTGCAGGTCTGCCGGATTGACATCAACAGATGCAGGGCAGATGTTCTGAACCTGCGGAAACAGAAAAATGGAGGAGACCAGAATGGCATTAATTTATATTGTGGAAGACGACGAGAACATTCGGGAGATTGAGATGTTTGCCCTGAAAAATGCAGGCTACGATGTACAGGGATTCGAGACGGCGGGGACCTTTTATAAAAAAATCAAAGAAAAAGTCCCCGGGCTGATCCTTCTGGACATTATGCTTCCGGATGAAGACGGACTGGCCATTGTGAAAAAGCTCCGTTTAAATTCTGAAACAAGAAAGGTTCCGATTATTTTAGTGACGGCCAAAACTACAGAACTGGACAAGGTAAAGGGGCTGGATCAGGGGGCGGATGATTACCTGACAAAGCCCTTTGGCGTTATGGAACTGATCTCCAGGGTGAAAGCTCTCATACGGAGAAGCAAGGGGATGGACGATGAAAAGCTTCTGCGCTTCGGCCCTGTGTTCATGGACGATGAGAAGAGGCAGGTTTTTGTAAATGACAAACTCTGTGAGCTTACCTTCAAAGAGTATGAGCTGCTGAAGCTGCTTATGCTGAATGCGGGAATCGTCTCTACCCGGGAAATGATCCTTGACCGGGTCTGGGGGACTGATTTCGAGGGAGAATCCAGGACTTTGGATATGCATATAAAGACCCTCAGGCAGAAAATGGGTTCCGCTGGGACTTTGATCCGGACGGTCCGCAATGTGGGCTATATGCTTATAGGAGAAGAACAATCTTAAGGAGGTTCCTCTTTTTCCATGAAAAAGAAAATCAATAAATATCTGCTGGTTACGGCCACTCTGACCCTGGCAGCTACCCTTCTGATTTCTGTGGCTATTTTTCATAACATGTACCAGGATCAGGTTATTAACGATATGAAGATCTATGCCAACCTTCTGAAAGGCCTTGTAAATTCAGGGGAGGAAATGCGCCGGGATTATAAAGATTACAACAGCGACCTGAGGATCACCGTAATTTCCCAGGAGGGAGAGGTGATTTACGATGATGAGGTGGAAGACCAGGCGCTGGAGAATCATGGTAACCGGCCGGAGATTGAACAGGCCAGGACGTACGGAAGCGGGTACTCCATCCGCCATTCCGACACGGTCAATGAAGATATGTATTACTATGCGGTGCAGTTGGAAAACGGCCAGATACTCCGGGTCAGCCAGCCTGCAAACAGCATCTGGAATGTATTCTATACGACCCTGCAGGGGATCATTCTTATAGCGGTCGTTATATTTCTGGTGTGCTTCGCATTGTCCAGATACGTTACTTCCAGCCTGGTGCGTCCCATTGAAAACCTCGCCAAGCATATCGATCAGATCGAGATGGCAGATACTTACGAGGAATTGGTCCCTTTTATCACCACGATCCGTCAGCAGCATAAAGATATTCTGAAAAACGCAAAAATGCGCCAGGAGTTTACGGCAAACGTTTCTCATGAGCTGAAGACCCCCCTGACCTCCATCTCCGGGTATGCGGAGCTGATAGAGACAGGGCTTGCCGGGGAAGATGAGTCCAGGCGCTTTGCCAGGGAGATTTCCAGAAATGCCAAAAGGCTGCTCACTCTGATCAATGATATCATTAAGCTTTCTGAGCTGGATTCTGATCAGGTGGAGATTACCTACACTTCGGTAGATCTCTATGAGATTTCAAAATCCTGCGTGGATATGCTGGAGCTCAATGCGAAGAACCATGGGATTCGCATAAGCTGCAGCGGAAGCCGGGCGGTTATCCAGGCCAATAAGCAGATGATGGAGGAGCTGGTTTATAACCTGTGCGACAATGCCATCCGTTACAATCGCCTGGGAGGGAAGGTAGAGGTTACTGTATGCCCCAGGCAGGGAGTGACTTATCTGACGGTAAAAGACACGGGAATCGGGATACCAAAAGACAGCCTGGAGCGGGTTTTCGAGAGATTTTACCGGGTGGACAAGAGCCGTTCCAAGCAGACCGGAGGCACAGGCCTTGGCCTGGCTATCGTAAAACATATCGTAGCCCAGCACCATGCGCAGATCAAGCTGGACAGCGTGGAGGGGCAGGGAACGGAAGTGACAGTCATGTTTGAAAATGAAATTCAGCATGCATAAAAAGTAGAGGATTAGGGCCGGGGTTCTTTGAAGAAAATTAAGATTCCGGCCCTTGACTATTCTCCAGGGATGGTGCAATATAGGGAGAGCGGGGCTGTTTTTCACTGCAGAAGGGGGCAGGGAAGAAGGCGGTTCCATGTAAGTGTAAGAAAAAGATTCAGAAGGGTAAGGGACAAAAGTGAAGAAAAAAAGAAAAGGTATACGGATCGCAGTTCTAGTTATTGTAATCTGCCTGGCCATAGGGCTGGGAGGTGTCGGATTTTACCTCTATCAGAAGGTAAACAGCGGCCTCTTTTTTGAAGATACGGTTATAAACGGATATGATGTTGCAGGGAAGACCTGTAAAGAGGTTCTGCTGATGCTGAAAGAGGATTACAGTTCGCCGACCCTTACCATCAATGAGGGCGGAGAGAGTGTGCTGACCCTTACGCTGGAAGAAGCGGGATATACAGTGGACCAGATGCAGCTTCTAAGCAATATTCAGGAGTGCATGAGAACCCAGAACCTGGGGCTTATTATCAGTCTCTTTGAAGGGAATACCTTTGAGGTGGAGGTTCCCTTTGCATTCGATGAAACCGTGTTCAGCCAGGCTGTGGCAGCGGCGAATTTTTCCAAGCCCAGGACAGCCAGCGTGGACGCTTCGATGGAATATAACGGAACGGAATACTATATACAGCCGGAAGTATACGGCAATGAATTTGACGACGCACAGCTCCAGGAGCTGGTAAAAGAGAAGATGGATGAATTGACGTCCCAGTCCCGTCCCCAGGAGGATCTGCAGATAGATGTGCCTGAAGAGTTCTACTATCTTCCGGCTGTCACCCAGGACGATCATGACATGAATATACTCATGGATATCTACAATGCTTACTGTAAAGCGAATATCACCCTCACCTTTGGGGAGGTGACTGAGGTAGTGAACTGGGATACAGTGCAGCAGTGGCTGGTCATCGACGGGGCTGAGTCCAGCATCAGCCGGGATAGCGTTTATAACTACGTGACCGAGCTGGCGGCCAAGTATGATACTCTGTATTACTCCCGCACGTTCACGGCTTCCGATGGTACGGAGGTTACGATTCCCAGCAGCGACTACGGATATCAGATGGACATTGACGGCGAGACGGATCAGCTTTTGGCTGATATCTACAGCAATACCACAGTGACCAGAGAGCCGGTGTATGCGGTTAGCGGGTATAAGAGAAATGGCCGTGACGATTTGTGCGGTACGTATGTGGAGATCAACCTTACCAGACAGCATCTCTGGTTCTACATCGACGGAGAGATGATCGTGGAGAGCGACTTTGTTTCCGGGCTCCCCACTGCGGAGAGAGAGACTGCCACGGGGGCTTTCCCCCTGGCGTTCAAGGAGAGCCCTTCCGTCTTAGAGGGGGATACCTGGAGAGAAGAAGTGACGTTCTGGATGCCTTTCCACGATGGGCAGGGACTCCATGACGCACCGTGGCGCAGCTCCTTTGGAGGAAATATCTATCAGACGAACGGATCTCACGGCTGTGTGAATCTGCCCTATGCCGCAGCGGAGACTATCTACAATAATATAGAGGCAGGGACGGCGATTCTGCTGTATAAATAAAAGAGATTTTAAAGAGAGAATGCGCTGCTGTTTACGGGATTCCTGTAAACAGCAGCGCAAATTTATATAAAAAAATTCGCCTGCGGCGTGTTGCGTAAGCAGCAGGCGAGTTTTCTATAGAAGAGCAAAAGTGTGCTTTTTGTGTCATAGGAAAATGACACAAAAAAGAACCTTGGAAACCCAAGGCTCTTTTACCGTGCGTTAGAGGATTCGAACCCCCGACCTTTTGGTCCGTAGCCAAACGCTCTATCCAGCTGAGCTAAACGCACATTTCTTATCAGCGTTGATAATTATAGCTCACAATTTCAGAACTGTCAATACCTTTTTTTATGGGAAAAATATTTTTCCGTCTTGCATTCGAGTATGGCTTCTTTTATACTTAAGACGTGGACAGCTTACAGATTTCTTGTACTGGACATAATATAAAAAGTGTGAATATATGATCTTCAGTGAGAGGAGTGAGAAATATGGAAGTGGCGGCAGGACTGCTTTTGCCTTTTCTGGGAACATCCCTGGGAGCCGCATGTGTTTTCTTTCTTAAAAATGAGCTGAATCCGAAGATTCAGAAAGCTTTGCTGGGGTTTGCCTCCGGCGTTATGGTGGCGGCCTCTGTTTGGTCCCTTTTGATTCCCGCCATGGATATGTCAGAGGAGATGGGGAAATTCGCTTTTATTCCTGCGGCGGCAGGATTTGCTTTGGGAATGGGATTCCTGTTTCTTATGGATATGGTGATACCCCATCTTCACATGGGAGCGGAACAATCTGAGGGGCCTAAATGCTCCCTAAAAAAAACGACTATGCTTGTCCTGGCTGTTACCCTTCACAATATTCCCGAGGGGATGGCGGTAGGAGTCGTATTTTCCGGAGCCCTGCTGAGCAGCCAGGATATTGGTCTGGCAGGAGCCTTCGCCCTTTCCATAGGAATTGCCATACAGAATTTTCCAGAGGGTGCGGTGATCAGCCTTCCCCTGAGAAGCGAGGAAGGGATGAGCAGGAGAAAGGCCTTTCTCTATGGAGTGCTTTCCGGGGTAGTGGAACCTTTGGGAGCTCTGGTCACAATTTTGCTTTCCAGCTTTATTACTCCTGTGCTTCCTTATCTCTTGGCCTTTGCAGCCGGAGCCATGCTTTACGTGGTAGTGGAAGAGCTGATTCCTGAGGCCTCCCAAGGAGAGCACAGTAATCTGGGAACCCTTGGGTTTGCGGCAGGATTTGTGCTGATGATGATTCTGGATGTGGCGTTGGGATAAAGATATTTTTAAGAATGAAAGATAAATGGAGGAAAAAGCAATGGAAAAATGGACACGGTTTTTTTACCAGCCCTGCCTTCCCATAGGAGAGGAAGGAAGAAGAATAACTGGAAGCAGAGAACACATAGCCCTTTCAAAGGCGGCGGCGGCAGAGGGAATGGTTCTGGTGAAAAATCACGATGGAGCTCTCCCATTGCCTAAAGGAGAGAAGATCGCCGTATTCGGGAAAGGCTGTGTGGACTATGTAAAAGGCGGCGGCGGCAGCGGCGATGTGACTGTGGCTTATGTGAGAAATCTGCTGGAAGGCCTGAAAATCAAAGAGCAGGAGGGAAAGGTAACCTTGTACCCTAAATTGGGAGAATTTTATGAGGCGGAGGTAAAGAAACAGTACGATCAGGGAGTCGTACCTGGAATGACCATGGAACCGGAACTTCCCCAAGAGCTTTTGGAAGGTGCTGCGGCCTTTGCTTCCACGGCTGTCGTAACTTTCTGCCGATTCTCGGGAGAAAACTGGGACCGTACCATTGTCAGCGAGGAGCAGGAAGGGAAAGACGATAGCTTCCAGCCCCAGGAACAGGAAATGATCCAGAGAGCCAACCTGATCTTTGAAAAAGGGGATTTCTATCTTTCCAAGGCAGAAGAGAGGCTTTTGGAACAGGTAAAAGAGAAATTCTCCACAGTCATTGCGGTGCTGAATGTGGGAGGAATGGTAGATACCCAGTGGTTTTTCGGGGACGACAGAATCCAGGCAGCGCTGATGGCATGGCAGGGAGGCATGGAGGGCGGACTTGCTGCGGCTGAGGTTCTGTGCGGAGATGAAAATCCTTCCGGTAAGCTGACAGACACCTTTGCCAGGCGTCTGGAGGATTATCCTTCCTCAGAGGGATTCCATGATTCAGAAAAATATGTGGACTACACAGAAGATATCTATGTGGGCTATCGGTATTTTGAGACCATCCCAGGAGCGTCGGGGAAAGTGAACTATCCTTTTGGATATGGGCTTTCCTACACAGAGTTTGAGGTGGAGAAGAAAAAGGCCAGCATCAATGATAAAGAAATTACAGTATGGGCGGCTGTGACCAATACAGGCGAACGCTCTGGAAAAGAAGTGGTGCAGCTTTATGTGACAGCACCTGCCGGAAAGCTTGGAAGGCCCTCCAGGGAACTAAAAGCCTTTGCAAAGACCAGATGCCTGCAGCCTGGAGAGACTCAGACACTGAAACTGACGGTTTTGGTATCTCAACTGGCCGCATATGATGATTTAGGTAAAATCAGCAAATCTTCTTATGTGCTGGAAAAAGGCTCTTACCGCTTCTTCCTGGGAACCAGTGTGCGGGACGGCGCATACCTGGAGGAAGCCCTGGAGATTCCAGAAACCCGGGTAATCTGCAGCCTCACAGCCAGATGTACCCCCAAGCAGCTTAGCCGGCGGCTTCTGCATGACGGAACGTATGAGGCTCTTCCTGTGGCAGAGAAGCCGGACGAGCTCACAGCCTGGAATGAGAAGGAGCTGGGGCCATACGCACCAGATGTCCTGGGCAGAAAAGGCGGTCTTATGTGGGGCGGCCCGGCAGATGAGAAGATTCATCTGAAAGATGTGGCAGAAGGGAAAAAGACTCTGGATGAGTTCCTGGAGCAGCTTACTGTGGAGGAAAAGATTCATCTTGCCTGCGGCCAGCCTAATACAGGCGTCTCCAACACCATGGGCCTTGGAAACCTGCCGGAGTACGGAGTACCCAACGCAGCTACGGCTGACGGGCCGGCAGGGCTGCGCATTCAGCCTCAGTGCGGAGTATGCACCACAGCCTTTCCATGTGCCACGCTGCTGGCGTGTACCTGGAATACGGATCTGGTGGAGAAAGTCGGAGCGGCGGGAGCTGCCGAGGTGGAGGAAAATAACATCGGCGTCTGGCTCACCCCTGCTATGAATATTCACAGGAGCCCCCTGTGCGGCCGTAATTTTGAATATTTTTCAGAAGATCCCCTGATTGCGGGAAAGATGGGCGCCGCTCTGGTAAGAGGAATTCAGTCCAGGAATATTGCGGCTTCCGTAAAGCATTTTGCCTGCAACAATAAAGAGACCAACCGTTTTGAAAGTGATTCCAGAGTATCGGAGCGGGCCCTCCGTGAGATTTACCTGAAAGGTTTTGAGATCACGGTAAAGGAATCGGATCCCTGGACGATTATGTCCTCCTACAATGCCATAAACGGCACAAGAGCGTCCCAGAACCGGGATCTGCTGACGGGAATTCTTCGTGAAGAGTGGGGCTTTAAGGGCCTTGTCACAACAGACTGGTGGAATCATGGGGAGCAGTACCTGGAGATGAAAGCGGGAAATGACTTAAAGATGGGATGTGGCTTTCCAAAGCGGGTTTTGAAGGATTATGAAGAAGGAAGGATCTCCGAAGAAGAGATTCAAATCTGCGCGAAACGTGTGCTGGAGCTGATTCTCAAACTTGGATAAAGTGTCAACTATGAAGGGGCTGCCGAATTAAAGAGATTCGGTCAGCCCCTTCCTTCACGGACTGCGGTTTATTCAAATTCATCCTGGCAGATTACTTTGACGCCGTTTTTCGTAAGAGCGTCAATGGCCGCCGTGTTGTCTGCAACACGGAAGATCATGTAGGCCAGACCCTTTGCATGGGTGGTCACGGCGTACATATATTCAATATTGATCTGGGCGCTGCCAAGAATCTCAATTACGGTGTTCAGGCTGCCGGGCTGATCAGGAATCGCCACAGCCAGCACTTTTGTAATGGAAAATACAAAGCCCTCATCCTTTAAAAGAGTGGAAGCCTTATATGTATCATCCACGATCAGACGGAGAATACCGAAATCCGAAGTCTCAGCCAGAGACAGAGCGCGCATATTAATACCGTTCTGGGAGAGGATTTTGGTAAAATCAGCCAGCTTTCCAGGTTTATTTTCCAAAAAGACAGAAATCTGTTTTACAGTCATCTTCAGTCTCCTTTCCAGTTTCAAATTAATTTAAATCAGTTTTTATAAAGGTTTCGCTTGTCAATAACCCGGACAGCCTTGCCCTCGCTGCGGGTAATCGTCTTGGGAGCCACCAGCTTCACCTGGGCGTAAATGCCAAGCATTGCCTTGAGATCTGCCACCAGCTCTCTTTCCTTTGCAGTAACCTGGCTGATGCTGTCGGAGAACATCTCCGGTGTCATTTCCACCTGAACTTCAATGGTATCGCTGTTGTTTACGCGATCTACCAGGATCTGGTAGTTTGCAGGATAACCCTTATTCATAAGAACTGTTTCGATCTGGGACGGGAATACATTGACGCCCTTCACGATCAGCATATCATCGCTCCGGCCCATAGGCTTGCTCATTTTTACGTGAGTCCTTCCGCAGGAACATTTTTCCCGGGTCAGCACGCAGATATCTCTGGTGCGGTACCTTAGCAGGGGGAAAGCTTCTTTGGTAATACTGGTAAATACCAGCTCGCCCTTTTCTCCATCGGGAAGAACTTCGCCGGTCTGGGGATTGATAATTTCCGCAATGAAATGGTCCTCATTGATATGCATACCTGTCTGAGCGCTGCATTCAAAGGAAACACCAGGCCCTGAAATCTCTGTAAGGCCATAGATATCGTATGCCTTGATCCCAAGCTTCTCATCAATATCATGCCGCATCTCTTCCGTCCATGCCTCTGCGCCGAAAATGCCGGCTTTCAGCTTGATTTTGTCACGGACGCCCCTCTCAATGATACTCTCAGCCAGATAGGCGGCGTAAGAAGGAGTGCAGCAGAGAATGGTGGAACCCAGATCGCACATGAACTGAATCTGTCGCTCAGTATTTCCGGAAGACATAGGAAGCGTCAGGCAGCCCACCTTGTGGGAACCGCCGTTCAATCCGGGGCCTCCGGTAAACAGACCGTAGCCGTAGCATACATGGCAGACATCCTTATTGGTTCCGCCGGCAGCCATAATAGCCCGGGCACAGCATTCATCCCAGAGATCAATATCATGCTGGGTGTAAAAGGCAACAACACGGCGGCCTGTGGTGCCGCTGGTGGACTGGATACGGACACAGTCCTCAAGAGGCCTTGCCAGGAGGCCATAGGGATAAGCTTCCCGCAGGTCGTCCTTGGTCAGGAAGGGGAGTTTGTGCAGATCAGCGGCAGATTTGATATCTGCGGGTGTGACTCCCTTTTCTTCCATTTTTTTTCGGTAATAAGGCACGTTGTCCCATACATTCTGTACCTGTTTTACAAGCCGTTCATCCTGCCATGCCCTGATCTGCTCCTGGGAGGCACATTCAATTTCCGGCTGGTAATAATGTTCCATCGTATTCATCATCCTTTCAAATGTTTTATCTACCCATTGTCGTCTCGAAAGCATGGACTGCATGGCCTTCATGGCCTGCGAGCAGTCCATGAGTCCCTGCTTTGAGGGGACTTTTGAGGGGACTTCAGTATTAAA
This sequence comes from Candidatus Choladousia intestinigallinarum, assembly GCA_018712605.1. Taxonomy (GTDB): domain Bacteria; phylum Bacillota; class Clostridia; order Lachnospirales; family Lachnospiraceae; genus Choladousia; species Choladousia intestinigallinarum. The sequence continues at coordinate 15,742 of DVGR01000075.1, read as the reverse complement.
TATAAGTCCCCGGATTTCTCCGTGCTGCGCACTCCCGAAATCCTAACAGGCATTCGGAATCCAGGCTGCCGCCTTCCTTCCTCATCCCTGTTGTCGTCTCGAAAGCATGGCCTTCATGGCCTGCGAGCAGTCCATGAGTCCCTGCTTTGAGACTGGACTTATAAGAAATTATAACAGTTTAAAGGGGCAAAGTAAATAAATTTTTGGTAATATTTATACATTTTAGTCTTTTGAAATATTAGAGGAATGTGATAAAATAAGCAGAACATGGGAAAAAAGAGAGGGAAGATACAAAATGACGAATGTTAAAGGAGAGCAGAGTTTGAAAAAAATGACAGAGGGGAATCCCTTTTCCCTGCTTCTGCTTTTTTCTCTGCCGCTGATGGCAGGGAATCTTTTTCAGCAGCTCTATACGGTGGTGGATACTGCCATTGTGGGAAAGGTGCTTGGCGTGGATGCTCTGGCGGCCCTGGGAGCAGTGGAGTGGCTGAACTGGCTGGTATTAGGAGTGATTCAGGGTCTGGCCCAGGGAGTTGGGATTTTCATGGCCCAGAAATACGGGGCCAGGCAGGAGGACGCCTTGAGAAAAGCGGTGGCGGCTTCTGTGGTTCTGTCAGCGGCGGCAGCTGTAATTCTTACTGCGGCGGGGCAGGGGACGGCGGATTTTGTCCTGAGCCTTCTTCATACGCCCAAGGAGATAAAGCCGATCTCCATGGCTTATCTGCGGGTGCTGTTTGCGGGAATTCCGGTGGTGATGGCGTATAATTTGGCCGCTTCCATCCTCAGGGCTCTGGGAGACGGGAAGACGCCTCTTCTGGCTATGATCGTGGCGGCTGTGACAAATGTAGTGCTGGATCTGGTGCTTGTTATGGGGACGGACATGGGGGTTATGGGAGCGGCCCTGGCCACCGTGATTGCACAGCTTTTATCTGTGGTGTACTGTGTTTTTCACATCAGGAAAATACGGATTCTGCGTCTTTCCAAAGAAGATTTCCGTATGAGCAGAGAATTAAATTTCCGCCTTCTGTACCTGGGAATGCCTATGGCTTTTCAGAATATGGTGATCTCTGTGGGAGGAATGATTGTCCAGACGGTAGTAAACGGACTGGGGGTTGTATTTATTGCCGGGTTTACAGCTACTAATAAATTGTACGGGCTTCTGGAGACCGCCGCTATTTCTTACGGATATGCCATGACCACCTACACGGGGCAGAATATGGGTGCAGGGGAATATGAGAGGATTTCCAAGGGAGCGAAGGCAGGGACTGTGATTTCCATGATTACATCTTTGATCATTGCGGCCCTTATGCTGCTTTTCGGACGGCTGATTCTGGGCTGCTTTATTACGTCTAGCGGGAAGGAAGGGGCAGAGGCTTTAGAAATCGCCTATCACTATCTGTCTATTATGAGCGTCTGTCTGCCTATTTTGTACATATTGCATGTTGCCAAAAGCTGTATTCAGGGGATGGGAAACACTTTGCTTCCCATGGTATCCGGGTTTGCTGAATTTTTCATGCGCACAGGCACTGCTTTGCTTTTTACTTGGCTCTTTGGTTCGGAAGGGATTTTTTTCGCAGAGGTGCTGGCTTGGCTGGGAGCGGATTTTATTCTGGTACCGGGGTATTTCTGGATGAGAAAAAAGCTGGGACAAAGCAAAACTTGACATAAGGAAGAGTGAATGCAGCAGAGAACGGGAGGAATGGAAATGAGACAATGTATGGATGCGGATAATCTGCACCGCAGGCTGAAAAAAATCATCGGACAGGTGCAGGCCATTGACAGAATGGTGGATGAGGATGTTCCCTGTGAAGATATTCTTGCGCAGATTAATGCGGCCAAGTCTGCCCTGCATAAAGTTGGACAGGTGGTTTTGGAAGGACATATTAAGCATTGCGTCAGGGATGGTATTGAGCATGGAGATCCAGACAAAACCATTGAAAGCTTCACAAAGGCCGTGGAGCGGTTTGCAAACATGAAATAAAAATGATTTGATTTTAAGCTTAGCGTTGGGGAATATTGGCGCTAAGCTGTTTTTTTCTCCTTGACAAACCTATACCCCTATAGGTATAATTTTTGCAGATGCTTATAGAAAGATTCGTGCAGGAGGAGAAGAATGAAGCGAGCCGTGGGAAAAATAGAAGAATTTTTGGAGATTGGCGGGACAAAAAGGGAGATTGTCCTGTTGATTCTTTCAGGCATTGCCCTGCTGATCAGTATTTTTGATTTGCTGCCCCTGCCTTTTAACGCAGCATGGGTTGCTATTCTTTTATGCGGGATTCCCATTATTCTGGAAGCCTTTGTGGGACTGGTTACCGCTTTCGACATAAAGGCGGACGTTCTGGTTTCGTTGGCTCTGATCGCTTCCGTCTGCATCGGTGAGGACTTTGCTGCAGGAGAGGTGGCGTTCATTATGCAGCTTGGAGCCTTGCTGGAGGATCTTACGGTTGCCAAGGCCAGAGCCGGGATTGAGAAATTGGTTCATTTGACGCCGCAGACAGCCAGGCTGCTGAAAAATGGACGGGAGGAGATCGTACCCGCCCAGGAGATTAAAGTCGGGGAAATCCTCCGGGTGCTGCCAGGAGAAACGGTTCCTGTAGACGGTGAGATCCTTCTGGGGCAGACGTCTGTCAACCAGGCGGTTATGACTGGAGAGTCTCTTCCGGTGGACAAGGGGCCGGGAGACCAGGTGTCCAGCGGCACCGTCAACCAGTTTGGCGCATTTGAGATGAAAGCCGCAAAGGTGGGGGAGGACAGCTCGATTCAGCGGATGATCCGCCTGGTTCAGTCTGCCGATGCCGGCAAGGCGAAGATTGTAGGGCTGGCCGACCGGTGGGCTACTTGGATTGTGGTCATCGCTTTATCCGCAGCGCTTCTTACCTGGCTTGCCACCGGAGAGGTGATTCGTGGCGTTACGATTCTGGTAGTCTTCTGTCCCTGTGCTTTAGTGCTGGCCACGCCTACGGCCATCATGGCGGCCATAGGGAACGCCACCAAACATGGATTTTTGGTGCGGGAAGGGGATGCCCTGGAGCGGCTGGCGAAGGTGACCAGGATTACCTTTGACAAGACGGGTACCCTGACCTGCGGAATCCCGGAGGTGACAGAGACAAGAAGCGTTTTGGAGGATTACAGCGACCAGGAGATTTTAAGGCTGTGCGCCGCTGCCGAGCAGCTCTCAGAACATCCTCTGGGCAAGGCGGTGGTGCGCTGCAGCAGGCAGAGGGATTCAAAAGCCCTGGGGGAAGCGGAAAATTTCCAGATGCTTCCCGGAAGGGGCGTTTCCTGCACGGTGAAGGGGAAGAAACTTATGGCGGGCAGCCGTAAGATGCTGGAAGAAGCCGGGATCGCTGTGCCGCAGCAGGCCCAAAAGGACATTCAGGGCTGTTTAAATCAGGGGGGAACGGTGATTTATCTGTCTGTAAACGGCCAAATGGCCGGATATCTTATGCTGTCTGACACCCTGCGGGCGGAAAGCAGGGAGATGATTGGGCGGCTGAAGGAAATGAAGGTGGAACCTGTCCTTTTGACAGGAGACAATGAAAAGGCGGCGCAGGCCATAGGAGGGAGCATTGAGATTCGGGAGATCCATGCAGGATGTCTCCCTGAAGATAAACTGAATTGGATTGGAAAGTACCAGGAAATGGGTGAGACAGTCTGCATGATGGGCGACGGCATCAACGATGCACCTGCGCTGAAGAAGTCAGACGTGGGGATTGCCATGGGAGGCATAGGAAGTGATATTGCCGTGGAGGCAGCAGATATTGCCCTGGTGGACGACGAAGTCCGGGAACTCCCCCACCTGATTGCTATGTCCCGAAAGATGATGCTGACCATAAAATGCAACCTTACCTTTTCTATGGGGCTGAATTTTCTGGCTATTGTTCTGGCTATTACCGGAGTTTTAAATCCTGTGGTGGGCGCTCTGGTACATAACGCCGGCTCGGTGCTGGTGATCGTAAATTCCGCTTTCCTTCTTACCTGGCGTCAGAGACAGTGATGATCTCAAAGGGCAGAGAAAAAGCTAAGAGAGGGGAAGATCCGGGGAAAAGTGAGCCGTATCGGGAGAATTTATGAATTCCCGGGGAGTCATCCCATATTTTTTCTTGAATTCTCTGTGAAAGTAGGAGAGATTGTTGAAACCTGCAGCAAGAGACACCTCCAGCGGGGAACCCTCTCCGGCCAGCAGCAGAGCGGCGGCTTTCTCAAGACGCAGATTCTTAATATAGTTCAGGCATGTCATCCCCACATGCTTTTTGAAAAAACGCATAAAATGGTATTCACTGAAATAGCACAGGGAGGCAAGATCGCCTATGGAGAGGTCTTCGCTGTAATGGCGGCCAATGTATTCCAGTACAGTTTTCAGTTTTTCAGAATGTTCCGTCTGAAGAGGCGGAACATTTTTTTCTGTACGCCGATAAGGCAGCAGAGACACCAGAAGCTCAAGAAACAGGGAGCGGAGCATAAGCTCATATCCAAAAGGGCGGCTTTGGTACGTCTGGCTGATCGCACAGAAAATTTTCATAAGAGAGGGATAAGCCGGATGCTCTTTGGAGATCAAAAAGGGGAGAATAAATTCCTGATTTCCCATAGGAGCAAAGTACCTGGCTGTGCATATGTCCCCGGCATTGGCTCCAAGAAAATTCAGGTGAAACACGTACGTCTCAGAACGCATGGAAAGGGAGCTGGTATTTTCGATGGAGTGCAGCATAAGGGGAGGAATAAAGAGCAGATCTCCGGGGTTTGCATGGTAGGTTTCCAGGTGGATCCGGTACAGGCAGCTTCCTCCGGTGATCATGGTAAATTCCGCTTCCTCGTGCCAGTGGGGCATTACGGCTGGAAAGTCCAGATTCAGTCTTGTGAGGTATTTTTTCAGGGGAAACATCTGCTCTCCATGCCTTGTATTTTCTTTTTGTTCCAAAGCCAGGGAATGTTTGCCCATTTTTAAGTCTCCTTTCTGGAAGAGCAGGATTGTACTATAAAATGAAAATATAGTGCAAGATAATTTATGTATATGCTCATATAATAACAGTATCCTACAAGAAAGGCAATCAGAAAGGACGAAAAAGACATGAAAAAACAGTGGTGGCATGACAAGGTGGCCTATCAGATTTACCCCAAGAGCTTTATGGATGCGAATGGCGACGGCATCGGAGATATTCAGGGAATTCTTTCAAAGCTGGATTATTTAAAAGACCTGGGGATTGACATCCTTTGGCTTTCGCCTATTTACCAATCGCCTTTTGTAGACCAGGGCTACGATATTTCAGATTATTATAAAATCGGGGAAGAATTCGGCACCATGGAAGAATTCGACCGGCTTTTAGAGGAAACTAAGAAAAGAGATATGTATCTGGTCATGGATCTGGTGGTGAACCACTGCTCAGACCAGCATGAATGGTTTCAAAAGGCCCTGAAGGATCCCTATGGTCCCTATGGCAATTATTTCTATTTCAGAAAAGGCAAGGATGGAAAAGCTCCAAGCAATTACCGCTCTTATTTTGGCGGAAGTACCTGGGAGCCGGTTCCTGGAACGGATCTTTATTACCTGCACTTCTTTGCCAAGGAGCAGCCGGATCTGAACTGGGAGAACCCAGAGGTTCGCCAGGAAATTTATAAAATGATAAACTGGTGGCTGGATAAAGGGCTGGCAGGGTTCAGAATTGATGCCATTATCAATATTAAAAAGGACATAAACTTCCCCAGCTATGCCCCTGACGGGGAAGACGGACTGGTTCACTGTACAAAAATGGTGGAAAGTGTAGAAGGGGTAGATGAATTCCTGGAGGAAATGAAAAGAGAGACCTTCCAAAAGCACCATGCTTTTACAGTGGGAGAGGTTTTTAACATGAAGAAAGGCGCTCTGGATGAATTTATCGGAGAGAACGGGCATTTTTCCACGATCTTTGATTTCAGCGCCCACGAGCTGGGCAGCGGGGAGCATGGCTGGTATGACAGCAGGCCTGTAGAATTTAAAGAGTGGCGCCAGACCCTCTTTGCTTCCCAGATCGAAGGGCAGAAAGTGGGATTTAAGGCAAATATTATTGAGAATCACGATGAGGCAAGAGGCGCCAGCCGCTATCTGCCGGATTATGCCCGGAACGAAGCAGGGAAAAAGCTTTTAGCGACTACGACTCTTCTGCTTCGGGGCCTTCCTTTCCTGTATCAGGGACAGGAGATTGGGATGACAAACTGGGAATGTCCCGACGTCTCCCTGTATGACGATATCAACACGAAGGATCAGTACCAGAAGGCATTGCAGGCGGGGCTTACCAGGGAACAGGCAATGAAGGTGTGCTATGACAACAGCCGGGACAACGCCAGGACCCCCATGCAGTGGAGCGGCGGTGCTAATGCAGGCTTTACTTCCGGCACTCCCTGGCTTACAGTGAACCCCAACTATAAGGAGATCAATGTAGAAGAACAGGAAGGAAGAGAGGATTCCGTCCTGGCCTATTACAGAAAGCTGATCTCTCTGCGGAAGTCGGAAGAGTATCGGGAGACCTTTACATATGGAGAATTTGTGCCGGCTTATGAGGACACAGAGACGGTGTTTGCTTACTACCGTATAGCAGAATCAGGGAAAAAAGTCCTGGTGGCAGCCAATTATGGAAAAGAGCCTGTGACTTTGGAGATCAAGGAATCGCTGGATCGAGTTCTCCTTTCCAATGAGGAGAAAGAGACATGCCTTGAGAAGGAGATTCAGGAGAAGAGAAAGCTGACTCTGGGAAGCTGCCAGGGAGCAGTTCTGTCACTGCAGGCTGAACAGTAACGAATAGGTTACTGTTCACACAGCTGCCCGACACTTGCTGTCGGGCAGCGTAAGAACGTGATTCACGAATAGTTGCTTCTGCGGCTTTGATACAGCAGAAAAAGCTGGATTTTTTACGGTTCAGGTAGTATGATAGAAAAGATTGCAGATTGAGCCGCAGAAATTTTTCCTGGAAAGTTTATAGTATTTTTATAATCGTACATTCAATTTATAAAATTCACAAAAGTTTCACTACACAGATTAGGGAGAGTCGGTTATAATATCCTTGTCACAGGAGATGTGTATGGAAAGGAGTATAACCATGAGTAGTGATATATTATATAGAATCGCAACCAGCAACAGCACGGCAGGTATCCTGCTGCAGAAGCTTTTCGTAAGGCTTGGAGTATTGAAGCCTGTGCGGGTAAGAGCGGACAGATAGCCAGAATTTCCGTGCTGGGAAAGGTAAAAGAGAAATCAGGACTGCTGCATCAATTTGCGGCAGTTTTTTTTATGATATAGGAAAGTTCTCACTTTCCTATATCATAAAAAGCGCTTCGCGCGGCGATGCGCACTTTTGTTCCTATGGAACGTCCTTTGGGCTGTTTTCCCATAGTAAACTTACATGCCTGCTGGCGCAGGCACCGCCACGCATAAAAGCCACGGAGGAATCCAGGATGGATTTGGATCTTGTATTGACAGAAAGGATAAAAAATGGAAGTTTTAGAAATATTGAACAAAGTCCGGCAAAAAGAGTTATCACCGGAGGAAGCCAGAGAGTACCTGCGCAGACAGCCCTTTGAGGAACTGGGCTATGCCAAGCTGGACACTCACAGAAAACTCAGATCAGGTTTTGGCGAAGTGGTTTTCTGCAGCGGAAAGTCCCTGGAGCATCTGCTGGGGATTTATAAAAAATTGTATGAAGAGGAAGGGGAAGTGTTGGGAACCAGAGCTACCGCTCAGCAGTATGAGTATGTAAAAGCACAGCTCCCCCAGGCGGAGTACGATCCTCTCTCAAGAATTTTAAAGATAGAGAAAAAGGACAAAGAACGCATTGGGAAGATAGCGGTGTGTACCGCAGGGACGGCGGATATCCCTGTGGCTGAGGAAGCGGCTCAGACAGCGGAGTTCTTTGGAAGCCGGGTGGAAAGGATTTATGATGTGGGTGTGTCAGGAATTCACCGTCTGCTGGATCGGGTGGAGCTGATTCAGTCAGCCAACTGTGTGGTAGCCGTGGCAGGTATGGAGGGAGCCCTTGCCAGCGTTCTGGGCGGACTGGTAGATAAGCCGGTAATCGCTGTTCCTACCTCTGTAGGATATGGGGCGAATATGAACGGTCTTTCTGCGCTTCTGACTATGATTAATTCCTGCGCCAACGGGATTGCCGTGGTAAATATAGATAACGGGTATGGAGCAGGGTATATATCCACGCAGATTAACAGAATGGGGGTACACCATGAATAAAAAACTGTACTTTGAGTGCCGCAGCGGCATCAGCGGCGATATGGCGGTGGCGGCTTTGCTGGATCTGGGGGCAGACCAGGAAGCGCTGGACCGGGCTTTGAAGAGCCTGCCGGTAGAAGGGTTCCGCTATGAAATCACCCGGGTGAAAAAAGCCGGGCTGAATGTGTGTGACTTTAATGTGATTCTGGATCCGCAGATAGAAAATCATGACCATGATATGGAATTTCTCCATGGACACGGCCCTGAGGAACATCAGGAACATGGACACGATCCGCTCCACGAACATGTTCACAGTCCGGAGCTGCCCCATGAACATGTCAACAGGCCAGAGCTGCCTCATGAACATGTTCACAGTCCGGAGCTGCCCCATGAACATGCTCATAGGCCGGAGCCGCCCCATGAGCAGGGACACAGGCACTCCCATGCGCACCGGGGGCTGAATGAGATTTTGGAGATACTGGATCAGGGCCATATGACAGAAGGAGCCAGAAACACAGCTAAGAAAATTTTCAGGATTTTAGGGGAAGCTGAGGCGAAGGCTCACGGCGTGGATCTGGAACACGTGCATTTCCATGAGGTGGGAGCCGTGGATTCTATCGTGGATATTGTGGCTGCGGCCGTGTGCGCGGACAGTCTGGGAATCCAGGAGGTCATTATCCCATGCCTGTACGAGGGATGCGGAACGGTCCGCTGTCAGCATGGAATTCTGCCGGTTCCGGTTCCTGCTGTAGCCAATATCCTAGAGGCAGAGGGTCTCTCTGTTCGATTTATGGATCTGGAGGGGGAGTTTGTGACTCCCACGGGCGCTGCCATTGCGGCTGCTTTAAAGACCTCAGAACGGCTTCCAGAAAAATTTAAAATTCTCAGAACAGGGATGGGAGCAGGAAAAAGGACCTACAAACGTCCCAGCATCCTCAGGGTCATGATCCTGGGTGAGGAAGAAGAGAAAGAGCGGATCTGCAAGCTTGAGACAAATATAGACGACTGCGCAGGGGAGGCGCTGGGATATACTATGGAGCGCTTGTTTGAGGCAGGAGCCAGGGATGTCCATTATACGCCTGTGTTTATGAAAAAAAACCGTCCGGCTTATGAGCTGAGCGTGATCTGCACGGAAGACAGGCGGGAAGAGCTGGAGAACATTATTTTTCAGGAGACTACCTCCATCGGCATCCGCAGGATACCGATAGAGAGAACGACTCTCAGCCGCCGGATGGTGCAGGTGGAACTTCCCTGGGGGAAGGCCTCGCTGAAAGTCTGCGGCACAAAAGACAGGGAGTGGGTCTACCCGGAATATGAGAGTGTGGCACAGTTGGCCAGGAAGGCTGGGATGCCTTTTGCGAAAATGTATCAGCTTGTAAAAGAATCCGTATTTTAGCTGGAAAGCCAGGGAGAATCGTTATGGAGAAGATTAAGATCAGAAAAGCCGGGGCCGGAGATCTGGACGAGATTATGAGAATTGAGAAAGATTGTTTTCCGCCCCAGGAGGCGGCAGGCAGGGAGAGTATGGAACAGAGGCTTCACACATTTCCCCACACCTGCTGGGTTTTGGAGGATGAGCAGAAGATTTTTGGATTCATAAGTGCAATGCCTGCCCGGCAGGAGAAATTGACCGATGAGATGTACCATGGAATCCGGCTGTACAGAGAGGACGGAGAATGGCTTATGGTTTTCGGTGTGGATGTCCATCCTATGTACCAGGGCAGAGGCTTTGGAGGGATACTTATAAAAGAGATGATCCGGGAAACCAAGGCGATGGGAAGAGAGGGAATCGTACTTCTGTGCAAGGAGCGGATGATTCCTTTCTATGAGAAATTTGGCTTTGTGCAGGAAGGCCTTTCAGAGTCTTCCCACGGCGGGGAGAAGTGGTACAGTATGAGAATCAGGTTCCGGTCCTCAAAAGATTTTTATAGGAGAAAAGCATAGCTTGGAAGTAAAATTTTTATTTACACAATTTTTAGCAGTTTTGGGGGCAGTTTTATATTTCCTTTCCTATCAATGCAGAGAGAATCGCAAACTTTATACAACACAGTTTTTCTCATACTTGTTTTATACTGTACATTTTATCCTTTTAGGAGCAATGACAGGTGGGTTTAGCTATATATTAAATCTGGCAAGATCCCTATTCCTTGCTGGCAGATGGAAATTTGGGCGGAGCAGAAAAATGTGTGCAATTCTATGTTCTATTCAGGTAGTTGTTTTAGTTACGACTTGGGCGGGGTGTATATCATTCCTCCCGATATGTGCCAATATAGCATTGACAGTTGGAGGCTATACGCATAACCCGCAGAAGATCAGAATTGCCGGTATATTTATCAATTCGCCGCTATGGATTCTTTATGATCTCATCATTGGCTCATGGGCAGGCGCCATAGATGAACTTGCAAGTATGGTATCAGGAATTATTTCAATTCAAAGATACGGCTGGAATAATTTAAATGAGAAGAATGACTAAATTTGCGAAGGAAGAGATTAGAAGGAAATGGCCAGGAAACTGAAGATAACGATTTCAGAAGTTCAGGCCGGCCGCACGGCTGGCTGGGTGATGGAACACTGCTTTCATATGTCCAGAAGAGAGAGGGGACGTGCCAAATTTCAGGAGGATGGAATCCTTGTAAATGGAGCCAGATGCCGGGTCACCCAGGTGCTGGCAAAAGGAGACTGTCTGGAGGTGTCAGGGGAAAAGCCGGATCGGACCTCCTATGAAGAAGATTGCCGGTCTGTCTTTACTTATATTAAGCCTGAAATCTGCTATGAGGATCAGGATGTGCTGGTGGTCAATAAACCGGCGGGAGTGCTGATGCATCCCGTAGGATGCCATCAGGGAGACACCCTGGCGGATCAGCTAAGAGAATACCTGGGTAGGCAGGGGATTCCCCAGATCCCCAGAAGTATCGGGAGACTTGACAAAGAAACCTCTGGAGCCGTAGTATTTGCAAAAAACCAGATGGCGGCGGCCAGGCTCCAGAGACAGCGGCAGCAGGGGATATTCAGGAAGGAATATCTGGCTCTGGCAGAGGGGATTTTTAAGGAGAAGCGTCAGACGGTTCGTCTGGCTATGTCCAATGCGGCAAAAGAGGGGATGAGAGAGCGGATGAAGATCAGTTCCCAGGGAATGGAAGCGGTTACCCACTATGAGGTTTTAGGAGACGGAAGGGACTGCAGTCTCCTTCACCTTTGGCTGGAGACCGGACGGACACACCAGATCCGGGTACATATGGCAGCTCTGGGGCATCCTCTTCTGGGAGATACGATCTACGGGAGGGAAGAACCTGCAGCGCCTTACCGGGCGGCTCTCCATGCGGCCCAGGTGACTTTTTTGAAGCCTTTTGGAAATGAGAAGCTTTCTTTTTATATTCCCCTGCCGGAGGATCTGAGACAGGTATTAAGGAGCAGTGTAAAGGAGATACAGTATGAAACCAGGAGCAAAACAAATGAACCGGGAGGATATGCTGGAGCTGACCAGAAGGATGACTCCCTCCAGAACCTCTTTTACTAGAATCGCAGGATGCTACGTAGACCGGGAGGGAGAGTTTGACGGAAGCTTTAATACGAATTTTTTAAAGCTTACCCCTCAGGAAAAGACGAAGAACCTAAAGTTGGCGAAGGCGATTCCTTTCTCGGAGACGAATGTACAGCTTAAAAAATATGCCTTTTCCCCCTCGGACCAGGGAGCAGGAAGCGTTTGGCAGCTTTTGATGGCTATTAAGGACTGCGGGCTGAAAAATGACGCATTGATGGATACTTTCTACGACCTGGTGATGGAGCAGTATAAGGGGAATGCAGAGTATGCGGTATTTGTGTTTCATGACCGCTACGATGTTCCGGTGAAGGCGGCGGATAAGGAGCGGTTGGGAGAGTCGGAAGAGGTGTTTGAATATCTGATCTGCGCTCTCTGTCCCCTGACAGGGGAGTATGAGCCGGGGAATCCTGTGTGCGGATTTTTGTTTCCGGCCTTTACGGACCGAAGCGCAGATTCCGATCATATTGCGGTATATCAGGCGGATCCTCTGCATCCCCACAGAGAATGGGAAGAGAGAATCCTGGGACTTCACATCTGAAAGAGCAAAATGCTCTAAGGAGAGCAGACGGAAAAATAAGAGTTAAATAGAGAAAATGTTCAACCTAAAAGGCAGAGGAAAAAACTTCCTCTGCCTGAAATGTTTTAGGATGGTCTGTGAAGCATCAAGCCTTGCCAGCGCTTCCAAGAACGTTTTTAATCTTGTGAGCAACCATATCCTTAACTGCCTGACGGGCAGGTTTCAGATACTGACGGGGATCGAAGTGATCCGGATGCTCTGCGAAATACTTGCGGATGGTTCCTGTCATAGCAAGACGGATATCGGAGTCGATGTTGATCTTGCAAACAGCCAGCTCTGCTGCATGGCGAAGCTCATTCTCCGGGATACCGATAGCATCCGGCATGTTTCCGCCAAAGTCATTTACCATCTTTACAAACTCCTGCGGAACGGAAGAAGAACCGTGGAGAACGATGGGGAAGCCGGGAAGACGCTTGATGCACTCTTCAAGAACGTCAAAGCGAAGTGGCGGCGGAACAAGGATTCCTTCTTCATTTCTTGTACACTGGGAAGCTTTGAATTTGTATGCGCCGTGGCTTGTACCGATGGCGATTGCAAGAGAATCACAGCCGGTTCTGTCAACAAATTCTTCTACCTCTTCGGGACGTGTATAGCTTTCCTGTCCTGCTTCAACGACTACTTCATCCTCTACGCCGGCAAGAGTACCAAGCTCAGCCTCAACTACAACGCCGTGTGCGTGTGCGTACTCAACAACCTGCTTTGTCAGGGCGATGTTGTCCTCAAAAGATTTGGAAGAAGCATCGATCATGACTGAAGTGAATCCTCCATCAATACAGCTCTTGCAAAGCTCGAAAGTATCGCCGTGGTCCAGATGAAGAGCGATGGGGATCTGAGGATTCTCTGCAACAGCTGCCTCTACCAGTTTTACCAGGTATGTGTGGTTGGCATAAGCACGAGCTCCCTTGGATACCTGAAGGATAACCGGGCTGTTCAGTTCGCCGGCTGCCTCTGTGATACCCTGTACGATCTCCATGTTGTTTACGTTGAACGCACCGATTGCATATCCGCCGTCGTATGCCTTCTTAAACATTTCGGTAGTTGTTACCAATGCCATAATTCTTTTCCTCCTTTTATTATGACGTATTATTGGCAGTACTTCATTAAATGTCTGCCAGACATCCTTATTCTACCACATCTTTTTCTGTTTTACGATATATTTTTGAGGGAAGCAGGGATTTTTTTGTAAAAATTAAAAGGAAAGGAATCTGTGAATTTATTTTTTGATACAAAAAATCGGAAGAAAACTCTTCCGATTTTTAAGAGCGCGAGACGGGATTCGAACCCGCGACCCTCGCCTTGGCAAGGCGATACTCCACCACTGAGCCACTCGCGCATATTCAGTTATCTGCTGTTTTTGTTTTTCGCTCCCGCGAACAATGAATACTATACTATAGGTTTCCGGGATTGTCAACAGTTTTTTAAAAAAAATTTCCAGTCTTTTTTCACCTTGCAGAAGAGGGCAATATGGAGTAGAATGAAGTCTGTAAAAAACTTGGAGGTCAATAGAATATGGAAGCTTTACAGATGGCAGAGGGCAGCATCCTTCTGTGGATTCAGGAATTCCTGCGGGCAGACTGGCTGACGCCGGTGATGCTGACCATTACGAAGCTGGGGAATTTGGGTTTTATATGGGTGGTTCTGTCGCTGCTTTTTTTATGCTTCAGGAAGACCCGGTGGGCCGGGGCGGCAGGGCTTTTGGCAGTGTTCTTTTCACTGGCATTTAACAATTATTTCCTGAAGAATCTTTTTGAAAGAATACGTCCCTATGAGGTGATCGACGGACTGACGCTTCTGGTACACAAAGCCAGCGATTTTTCCTTTCCATCGGGACATGCCGGGTCGTCTTTTGCGGCAGCCACGGCCTTCTTTTGGATCCTTCGGGGAAAAATCGGAGCGGCGGCTTATGTGCTGGCCTTTCTTATCGCCTTTTCAAGGCTGTATATCGGGATTCATTACCCAACCGATGTGCTGTGCGGGATGATTACAGGAAGCCTGTGCGGGCTGGCGGCCGGGGTACTGATCAATAAAGCAAAAAGTAAACTGGAAGAATTTAAGGCTGCCAAAAGCCGGTAAAGGCATGAGCAGCGCAGCATAATGAAGCAAAGGGGGTGGTTTTTATGTCGCGAAGTACGAAGACAGGTTCAACAGATGTTCCTGGGCCTTGGCCATGCATAAAAATACACCTAAGGAGGGCTTTATTGTGTTGGAAAAAATTCGTGAATATATTCAGAACGGTCAGTATGCCAAAATCCGCACTCTGATTGCGGAAATGAACGAGGCGGACATTGCCGCCATGCTGGAGGAACTGGAGCTGCCGGGAGCGGAGCTGGTCAAGGTATTTCGTATGCTGCCAAAATCCCTTGCGGCGGACGTTTTTTCTTTTCTGTCTCTTGAGACAGAACAGATGATTATTACTTCCCTGACTGACCGGGAGGCGGCCAATATTATTGATAACCTTTTCGCCGATGATGCGGCGGACCTGGTAGAAGAGATGCCTGCCAATGTGGTAAAAAGGCTTTTGGCCCAGACGACCCCGGAAACCAGAAGGGATATCAATCATCTTCTTCAATATCCCGAGGACTCTGCCGGAAGCATTATGACCGTGGAGCTTGTAGATCTGAAAGAGGATCAGACCGTGGCCCAGGCCATCGAAAAAATCCGAAAGATTGGGATTGACAAAGAGACTATCAATACTTGTTATGTGACCGATCCGTACCGGAAAATCCGGGGAACCGTTTCTCTCAGAACCCTGATTCTGGGGGAGAAGACAGACCGGATCGGAGATTTGATGGAGGAAAAGGTCATCACCATCAATACTATGACGGACCAGGAAGAAGTAGCCAGGATGTTCCAGAAGTACGATTTTGACGCTATGCCTGTGGTGGACAGCGAGAACCGTCTGGTGGGAATTATTACGGTAGACGATGTTATGGATATTATCCAGCAGGAGGCTACGGAGGACATTGAGATGATGGCCGCCATCACGCCTACGGATAAGCCGTATATGAAGACTACGGTATTTGAGACCTGGAAGAAGCGAATTCCATGGCTTTTGATCCTTATGATCTCAGCCACCTTCACTGGAAAGATTATTCAGGGCTATGAGGAAGCGCTGGCCGCCTATGCGGTTCTCACCGCCTATATCCCCATGTTTATGGACACCGGCGGAAATGCAGGAGGACAGGCGTCAGCCACGGTGATCCGCAGCATTTCTCTGGGAGAGCTTGAATTCCGTGATATCTTCCGGGTAGTATGGAAGGAATTTAAAGTGGCGATTCTCTGCGGCGTGACGCTGTCTGTTCTGAATTTCGCCAAGCTGCTTCTGTTTGACCGGGTTTCTCTGCAGGTGGCCTTGATTGTCTGCATGACGGTGATTTTTACAGTGCTTGTGGCAAAGATGGTAGGATGTGTTCTTCCCATACTTGCCAAGCGG
>DVGR01000074.1 GCA_018712605.1 Candidatus Choladousia intestinigallinarum | reverse complement strand
TAGTCCATACGCCTCGCCATACAGTAGCTTTAATCTCTGATTTATATTGCTCAGCCCAATACGGTCGCTGTCTTTCGACAGAATATATAAAATCCTCTCCTGGGAAATGCCCGCTCCATTATCGCAGATTCTGATCAAAGCCTCTTCCCCGTCAATTTCTCCTTTTATTTCAATAAGCGCTTCTTCCATATTATGGGAAAAACCATGGATAATGGCATTTTCTACGATGGGCTGAAGCAGCATCTTAAAGGTCTTATACGGATAAATCCGCTCATCGATCTGAAACCGGCTGAATGCCATCTCATACCGCTCTTCATAAATGTTAATATAATTCCGAAGGCATTTTATTTCATCCTCCAGTGTAACGATGCTTTCTTTTTTGCTGATGGAATAACGGAGGATATCGGAAAAGGATGAAATCAGCCGGCAGATTTCCGGCGCCGGAATATCCATAGCCATCCACTGGAGGGTATCCAGTGTATTGTAGATAAAGTGCGGATTGATCTGGGCATTTAACGCCTGCATCTGATACTCTTTTTCCCGCTTATTCATCTCGTTATTTTTCTCAATATAGTTCTTGATCCGGGCGTTCATCTCGTTGAAGCTCTCGTACAGCTTCCCTATTTCGTCCTCCTGCTCAATCTGAAGGCTTTTACCCACCAGCTCCTTTTCCGGCATATTCATAACCACCGCCATTTTCTGAATGGGCCGGATGATGTATCTCTGAATCATATATACTCCCAACGTGGAGAGCAGCAAAAGCAGCAGAATCTGAACAGCCACCATCTGTGTAACCCAACTGCAGGATTTCAGCACCTGCGCTTTGTCTTTCATGGAGATATAATGCCACCCGTTATAGTCCGAGTCGAAATTCGTGACCACATACTCCGTTCCCTCATAGATCTGCTCAGAGCAAATCTCCCCCGATTCCTGGAGAGACTGGAAAAAGTCTTCCTCAAGGGATTCTGCCGCTTTTAATTCATTGCTCCAGATAATATTCCCCTGTTCATCACAGATAATGTAGGTTTTCTGATCCTCCTGCTGCCCTAAGAGCGCAAAAAGCTCATCAAAAATAGAAAGGTCGATATTTAAAACCAGAATCCCCTGGGGCTCCCAGGTGGAAGAGAGGTCCTTCACGACAATTCCGCAGGAAAAATACTGTTTCTGTTTCGTGTTGTTTTGAATATCGTAGGTGGAAAGCCACGTTACAGCCCCATTATTCTCTTGAATGGCTTCTTCCCACTGCGGGTTTTCCCAGTACATCGCCTCATAACTGCCTGTGATTGTAGAGTCCTGAAAAAATACTTCCCCTTCATTGGAAAAAAGATAGACAGAATCCACATATCCATTCTCGCTCTGAATGCCCCTGAGGTAATTAGTCATCTTTACGTAATCCAGGGGAATTCTGTCCTCAGAGGGCTCTTTCATAATTCCCACGATATTCTGATCCTCATAGATATCATAAATAATCTGGGCAAAATCCTCCAACTGCAGTTCCGTGGTTTTTAAAATCGTTCCCAGCTCATTGGACTGATTATTATACTCCTGTTCGATCCAGGTGTCGCTTACGCTCTTATAGAGCCATGCAAAGATCATGCAGGTGGGAATCACCATAAATACTACAAGAAGCAGTAAAAATTTTTTTCTGATTGAAAGTTCTCTAAATCTCACGCATACTCCTTATTAAAATCCCTGCTTTAACAGCCGTTCATTCATCATATGTCTGGCGCACTCTTTCCTCACAAAATAATAACATACAATCTGCATAAGAATGGTGGCGATCCAGGAAGCCGGATAAGAAATAAACAGGAAGTTCAAAGACCGGTTCTGTGGGAAGAACACATAAATCCACAGGACTCTTATCCCTACCGTCCCGATGATGGAAAGTATCATAGGCACCCCCGAATGGCCCATTCCCCGCAGGGCCCCCGGGATCAGATCCATAATCCCGCATAGAAAATAGGGAACCGTGGTAATAGAGAGAATTTCCAGCCCGCATTTTATCACTTCACGGTCCGATGTATAGATCCTCAAAACCTGGGCCCCAAAGACATAGGCCCCTACTCCCAGCACAGCCGCCGCACCGGCGGAGAGAATGGCGCAGTCCAGCAGAACCCTGTCCATACGCTTCTGCTCTCCCACACTGTAATTCTGGCTGGTAAAGCTCATGCACGCCTGAGTCACAGAATTCACGGAGGCGTACAGAAATCCCATGATATTATTGGCCGCCGTATAACCTGCCATGGCCGTAGAACCAAAGGAATTGACAGAGGACTGCAGAAGGGCATTGGAAAAGTTGATCACCGTGCTCTGAATCCCCGCCGGGATGCCCACCTGAAAAATCCGCTTCAGATAATGGCCTTTCAAGGTCAGTTTTGAAAACCGAAGCTGATAGCTTCCCTCTGATCGATACAGGCACACAAGCACTAAAACGCAGGAAACCATCTGGGAGGCCACCGTTCCGACGGCTACCCCTGCCACCCCCAAAGGGATCACAATCACCAGCAGCAAATCTAAGGCCACATTGGTCATGCCTGCCGCCCCCAGAAACAGCAGGGGACGTTTCGTGTCCCCCACGGCCCGCAGAATGGCCGCTCCATAGTTATACAGCATGAAAAAAGGCATTCCCATAAAATAGATCCGCAGATAAAGGGACGCCTGGTCTATGACATCCCCCGGTGTTCCCATAACCTCCAGGGCAAATCCCGAGGCCCCCAGCCCCACAAAGAGCATAAGGATCCCGCTGACCAGCGCCAGGGCAATGGCCGTATGTACCGCCTCCGACATCTCCCTGTCCCGGCCTGCCGCATAGTACCGGGCTGCCAGCACGTTGGCTCCCAGAGAGAGGCCGATAAAAAGATTCGTAAAAATATTGATCAAAGCAGTGGTGGCCCCCACTGCCGCCAGAGCCTGGCTTCCGTTATATCTTCCCACCACAATAATGTCCACGGCGTTAAACATCAGCTGCAGAATACCGGAACACATCAGAGGCAGGGAGAAGGATATTAATTTATCCATAATGGATCCATGGCACATGTCGATTTCGTATTTACTTTTTTTCACCGTCTGTCCACTCCTTGCGCAAGAAAACATTTCTCAGTCTTTTTTTATTTTATCATGTATGGGTTCGGAAGGGAAGAATTATCCCGCAAAGCATGGCACTCTGCGGGATATGTTTATTTCGTATAAAAATCTAAACACTATGTTTTTAAAAGCAAGTAAACGCCCCATCAATGACAAAATCTGCCCCGGTGGTAAAAGTACTTGTGTCTCCGGCCAGGTAAACACAGATGGATTCCAGTTCCTCCGGTTTTCCCATCCTGCCAAGAGGCGCCATAGCATTCCACTGCTCAATAAGGGGAATCAGCGTGGGAGAATTCAAGGTCAGCTCTGTCCCTATGTATCCCGGGCTGATGCTGTTGACCCGCACGCCCCTCTTGGCCCACTCGATAGCCAGGGATTTTGTAAGCTGGATCACCCCTGCCTTGGACGCATTGTAAGCGCACTGGGGCTGGGGAACGTTTACGATATGGGCGGACATGGAAGCGGTATTGATAATGGAGCCGCCGCCGTTTTTCAGCATATATTTTCCCGCAGCTATGTCTGTAAGGAAAATGCCGTTCAGGTTAATGTTGATGACTTTATACCACTGTTCAAAGGTCATCTCCTCCGCTGGTACATTCAGGCAGATCCCAGCATTATTGTGGCAGAAGTTCAGCCCCCCAAGCTCCTTCACCACCTGATCTACCATGGCCTCTACCTGTGCCTGATCCGTACAGTCCGTGCGCAGGGCAATCACCTTTCTGCCGGTCTTTTCAGCAATCTCTCTGGCAGTTTTCTCTGCCTCTTCCAGGTCGATGTCCACGATAGCCACATCTGCTCCTGCCTCCGCAAAGGCCGTTGCCGTGCATTTTCCAATCCCCCTGGCCGCTCCTGTTACAAAGCCTTTTTTCCCATCCAGCCTCATCTTCTCGATAATACCCATTTTCCTTCTCCTTTTCTCCGTATTCTTACGGTTTTTAACTTATCTTACCCCATTTTTCTACTTTAGTAAAGAGCCGTTCATGGCTCTTGTTCCTCTTACAGCAAAGCCATAGCGACTGTTCCTATTGTCAAAAGCACAAGCCCTGCGGCCGCCTTTCTGCTGAGCTTTTCGCCAAATATGAAATACGAAAATAGAACTGTCACTAAAACACTCAATTTATCTACCGGAGCTACCACACTGGCCGGCCCCTCCTGCAGAGCCCGGTAATAACACAGCCAGGAGGCTCCTGTGGCAATTCCCGAAAGGCTGATAAAGAGCAGTTCCTTTCGGGATATTTCTGAAATTTCCCTGGTCTTCCCCGTGATCAGGACCATCATCCAGGCCATGATCAGAACCACGCTGGTTCGTATGGCCGTCCCCAGATTGGACTCTACCCCGGTAATTCCAATTTTCCCCAAAATGGCAGTCAGGCTGGCGAAGACAGCAGAACCGGCTCCATAGAGAATCCAGCCAGCTCCTTTCTTCGACTCTCCAGCCGACTCCAACGTTTCCCCTTTGGGCTCAATCATCAGAAAGATTCCCGCTGCAATAGCCCCCACTGCCGCTCCTTTAGGCAAACTGACAGTCTCTCCCAGGAAGAGAAATGCCAAAAGGATCGTCAGCACCGTGCTGGATTTGTCAATGGGGACTACTTTGTTTATCTCACCTATCTGCAGAGCCCGAAAATAACACAGCCAGGAAGCTCCTGTGGCCAACCCTGACAGAATCAAAAACAGCACAGTGTCTTTGTCCAAAGCCGGGATCTGGGACTGGGATCCTGTCAGAAACACAATACTCCAGGAAAAAATCAAAACCACTACGGTGCGCAGGGCCGTTGCCACAGTAGAATCCGTTTTGCGTATGCCGATTTTAGCCAGAATGGAAGTCACTCCCGCAAAAAATGCTGAAGCCACAGCGTATAAAAGCCACATTTTTTCACCCTTCTCTCTTTTTATTATTGACATTTTCTTTCCGTCCAGAGGAAATCTGACTCAGGCTTTTTCCTCGGAAGTGTCCGGCTCCGGGTTCAGACGGTATCCGGCGCCCCAGATGGTCTCTATAATTCTGGGATCCCGGGCATCGTCCTCAATTTTTTCCCACAGGCGGTTAATATGGACAGACACCGTGGCTGCGTCAGAGACATAATCATACCCCCATATTTTTTCAAACAACTCTTCTTTTGAAAATACAATATTGGGGTTCTCCGCCAGAAACCGCAGCAGCTCAAACTCCCGGTTAGGAAGGCGCTTCTCTTCTCCTTTTTTCCATACCTTCCAGGTTTTCGGCTCAATCACCACATCTCCCCCCGTATCTTCCCGTCCCCCTGCTTCTCCTTTTCCTCTCTGCCTGTGAGCCGGTCGTATCGCCTCAGATGAGTACGGACCCTGGCCACAAGCTGGGAAGGATCAAAAGGTTTGGTAATATAATCGTCCGCTCCAAGGCCCAGGCCGCGGATCACATCCACGCTTTCCGTCCTGACCGTAACCATAAGAATGGGAATGTCAATCTCACTGCGTATCTGTCTGCAGATCTCATAGCCGCTGCGGCCTGGCAGCATAATATCAAGGAGTACCAGGTCATAATGGTTCTGCTTTAACTCAGAAATAACTTTTCCCCCGTCTTCCAAAAGTACGGCCTCATACCCGCTGCTTTCCAGATAATCCCTTTCCAGCATCGCAATTTTTTCATCGTCCTCTACTACCAGTATCTTTTTCATATTCCATACATTCCTTCCTGATCCTGGGCTTCTGTCCCGGCTTCGCTGTTATTCCTTTCATTGAAGAGTCCCCTGTATCTGTCTGTAAACAGGGAAACGGAAAATCAGCTTGAGGCCCTCATCATTCTCTGCCTTTACGTCTCCCCCATGATGTTCCGCAATGTATCTCACCACATAGAGTCCCACGCCGCTCCCTTTTTTGCTTCTGGCCTCATCACACTGATAAAATTTATCGAAAATATGTCCCAGCTTTTCCTGGGGAACGCCGGCTCCATTGTCCTTCCAGCTCATAAGAAGATCAGACCCCTCCGTATAAATGCGGATCTCAACGCACAGTTCTTCTGCTCCGGCATACTTACGGCTGTTCTCCAGCAGATTATCGTAAATGCGGCCAAATTGTTCTACATCCATGAGAATATCCGGCATAATGCCCTTCTCCTTTTTCAGGATAAAATGTATTCCCTCCAGAGCCGCTTCCTTCCGGGCTATATAGGCCGCCGTAAACTCTGCCAGGTCAGCCGGTACCTTATGAAAAGGAATCTGCCCGCTCTCCATACGTGAAAAATCAAATAGCTTCTGAAGAAGGAGATTCATTTCCTCTGTAGCCTCCAGGGCTGTCGTCAGATAAGCTTCCTGCTTCTTAGGAGTGTCCGCCACATGATCCAGAATCCCTTTAATATATCCCTGTACAGAAGTCAGGGGCGTACGGAGATCGTGGGAAATGCCCGTCACCATGTCAATACGTGCTTTCTCATCCCTGCTTCTTCGCTCCTGCTCATCCCGAATCCTGCGCTGCATGGAGTTAAAAGTCTGGCAGACCTTCTCGAATTCTTCCTCTCCTTCCATAGGCAATTTCTTCATTGAGATTGCCGTCCCGGATCCTTCCGGCTCCCTGGAGCAGTTCATCCAGAGGTTCTGTGACAAGCCGGTTCATCCGCTTCGTAAATACAGAGGCCAGCAGAAGAATCACTCCGATTCCTCCCATTCCAATCACGACAAAGGCCGCCTGCAAAGTAGAAAGTGAATTCCTGAAAAACTCTTCAATCCCTTCCGAATAAAATTACCACCTGTTCTTCGCCGTATCTCAGAAGCAGCTCCTGTCCCATCAGACGAAACTGCCTTTCCAGAGAATCCTCAAAAACTACTGCCACCACAAGGATAATCGCCATTAAAGCCAGCAGCGCCAGAAACAGAATCGCCATATTGTACCGAAACATCCGCTTCTTCAAAGACATCAAAAACCCCTCTTTCTGTCATATGGATCAATGGTTTCCAAACCTGGAGTCACCCTCATCTGATATATATTACACACCAGAAGTTCCATAAGCAAGGCGGAATTTTGCCAGGTTCTCCGCTGCCAAAAGGAAGACGGCAGACACGGTTCCTCCCAACGCCAGATAAGCAGCCATGGATGAGGTTATGGGGCTGATCTCAAACAGGCCCGGCAGAATATAGAGGGCCGCTGCCGTTCCAAGAAGCATGGTCGTACACAGAAATATCCTCAGCCTAGTAAACGGAATGCAGCTTCTGATCACTGCAGCCATGGAAATAAAAATTAACAACAAGTACATGATAGTCTGTGTCTCTGCCTGTGTAAAGGGGGAACACAGACTGATAATTCCAATCATAGCCGTCACTGCCAGCCCATAAGGCAGTGTGTTCGCAAGAGCCTTCTTTAGAAAGCCGCCTTTTATCCTCCCCGTCTCAGACTCCCAGATGGTAAGAAAGGACGGATATGCTTCAATACAGGCATCCACCAAAGTAATCTGGATGGGAATAAAAGGAAATGGAAAATTTCCCAACAGGCAGATCAGAGAAACCAGGGTGGAATAAATCGTTTTGATAAAGAACACGCCGGCTGTCCGGGTTACATTGTGAATCACCCGTCTTCCTTCCATTACTACTTGGGGAAGATTTGTAAAATCAGAATCAAGCAGTACCACCTGGGCAATCTGCCGGCTGGCTTCACTTCCGTCTGCCACCGCAATGGAGCAGTCCGCTTCCCGAAGGGCCAGAAGATCATTGACTCCGTCTCCTGTCATGGCCACTTTATGCCCTCTCCTCTGCAGAGCTTTTACCAGCTCCTTCTTCTGCGCCGGGGTTACTCTGGCAAATACATCATACTTCTCGCAAATCTCTTCGTAGTCCGCCTTTTCTCCCAGGGCAGACAAATCCACGGCACTCTGCCATGAGGCCAGTCCCGCTCTCTTGGCCGTCATGGAAACTGTTTTTATATGATCCCCTGAAATGATCTTTACCTTTTCGCCTTCTTTGCGGAAAAATTCCAAGGTGTTTTCCGCACCCTTTCGGATGGTATCCTCCAGTACCACGGCGTACAGGGGCTGGATTTTTCCGGGCAGACAAGCAGGGTCTTCCCATTCCCTCCCCGAATATCCCACGGCCACTATGCGGCGTCCCCGCTCCAGCTCTCTGGAAAGATTCTCCGGCAGCGTTCCCAAAATCCGTTCCGGCGCTCCCACAAAAACACTCCCTGCCCCCTCAAAGCTTATACAGCCCCACTTTCTTGCGGAGGAAAAAGGGATAACATGGGAAGCCTTATACACTGCGTCTGGAGGGAACTCAGCATATTTGAATAAGCTCCCACGGCAAACAGAAGCCCTGCGATTAAAAAATTAAGGAAGTTAAACAAGGTGAACACATTCTCTTTTACGATTTGTCCATATGTCTTTGTCACTGCCCCCACGGCAGCGTTTCCCTCCCCATGCTCCATTCTTTTCTGGGCTTCTTCCTCCGACAGCCCGTATAATTTCTGTTTCATAAAATTGACGCCTCCTGACTTTTTTCTGCAAAAAGCCTAGCAGGCGCCCTTAAAGAATATTATGTGAATATTTAAACTTTCTTTAAACTTTTCCTTTTGGGATAAATACACTCCAGACTGAGCAGCACTGAACTCAGGCAAAGAAGATCAAGGACAAATTTAGAATGTCCCATAAAATCCATGTAAGGATTGTACCAGTCAAGCACCTGTACCGCCGCCATAGCGATACTGCAGATGACGCACAGGTTCCCCAATAAAAACCGAAGCTTTCTATTTAATTTCACTGCATTCCCTCCGTAATAAAAATCCCATCCTGCACCTGATGTTCCGGTTTGTAAGGATGATTTGCCACCTGCCCTTTCATGGTCATAAAAGAGCAGTGCCCGCCGTCCAGATTATAAGCCGCTTTGCATCCCAGCTCTTCAAAGAGATTTGTCATCTCATCCAGAAACATTCCCCTGGTGGTACTCTGCCTGCCGTCAACGACCAGCAGACAGTAGTGGCCCGACTCATAGTACCCTATGGCAGTCCGGGGATGAGACTGTCGGATATAGCTCCAGGTGAGGAAATCAGATTTTGCACAGCCTGCATCGTCCAGGAGGCTTGGGCCGAAGATCCAGCTCTGATAGGCCCCGTCTTCAATCAGCTTCCCCGTGTCGACCTCCTGGGGTCCGTATATTTTCATAGATCCGTCCCAGTTGAGCACACACGTTTCCATATCTGTGGGCTGTGCTCTGTAAATCACGCCGTTGCGTATAATAGTCCCATTGTTTTTATGACGGCTGTTGCTGTAGGAATCTCCGTTTACCGCAAGGACAGACTTGATTCTGTCCGACATATCCGACAGTTTTTCGGCGTATCCCACGCCATAGGTGTCCTGGGCGAAAGCAGTCTGCAGGCAGGTGATATCACCCATATAAATATCTGCCAGGACATAGGAGATATCCGTTCCATATTTTCTATGCTTGCCATTGGCAGAGTTATCCACGGTATTCGTCTGAAAAGAATTGTATGTAAGCTGAATGGAAAGATTCGGGCTGGTGTAGGATGTATCCGAAGAGACTACCGTATCCGTGAATTTATCGGCAAACTTCTGATGCCAGTCCTGAGAATCCAGTTTGACCTTGGTAGTCTGCAGCCCCTGACCTGCGGGAGCGTAGACATTCTCTGCCTGAATTCCTCTTTGGGGGATCACATAATTTGCTCCCCAGATTCCTCCCAATATGAGAGCCGCTATGACAAAATCAGCCGCCAAAATAAGCAGTCTTCTCATGACGTTCCACCGCCCCCTCAAATATACTGTCTCCAGAATCAGAATGCCTGAATATTATTTTTTTCTGCACGCCCCAGCTTATAAAAAAAAGAGCTGTCTCCGTCAGGATCTTAGCCGCTTTTACAGATACATGGAGGCTGAGGAAGATCTGAAGCAGAAAGCTGTTCAGAGCCAGAATAAAAACTGCCAGTGAAAAATACTCTGCCGCTGTCCTTGGATTATCTCCCCTGCAGAACACCAGCCTGCAGTTGAGAGCATAATTATACGCCCCACTGAAGATTCGCGCAAAGACATTCGCAGCCCCTGGCGGAAAAAGCTTTGCAAAACCAATGAATAGCAGATAGTCCAACAGAAAGCTTGAAAAAGATGAGAGGCTAAATTTTAACAGATTCCGGTAGATCCTGAAAGAGTCTCTGATCCTTCTGAAGTGGGAACAACTGTTGGTTTTATCGTGATAAATTGTCCTGACCGGCACCTCAATTACTTCAATGCCTGCCCGCACACAGGATGTCAGCACATTCATCTCATACTCATATCTGCTTCCCGGAACCTGCGTCATGAAATCCAACAGCTTAGGAGAAAAAGCCCGAAGCCCCGTCCATCCTCCTTATTCCCAGAATTAATGCCTCCGGGCTGCTGACAGTCCTTACCAGGAGCTTCTCCATATCTTCAGGGAGATGCTGTCCGTCAGCGTCCATCAGCCCCACGGCGCCGCACTCCCACGGTCCTGTCCGTATATACTCCAGCGCTGTTTTTATAGCCTCCCCTTTCCCACGGTTTTCCGCATGATGCAGTACCGTACATTTTTCCTCCAGGGACTGAAACAAATCCCCGTATGCCTCATCGCTGCCATCGTCTACCACAATAACCTGATTCTCCATCTCCCAGAGCCTGTCAACAATTTTGACAAGGCAGTCATCCGGGTTCAGAGCAGGTATAATTACAATTTTCTCCATATCAAAACCTTCTTTCTTTGTTTTGCTGTTATCAGCATAATCCTCAGTTCTAAAAAATTTCCATGGATTATTTAAATAACTTTGAAACAAAAAAAGCCGGCAGGGCTGACACCGGTTAAAAAGCGCATTTTACTTCGGCATTTCCAGACATTCTTTATATCAATGCTCATGTTCCATAAAGAAACACACAAGAATTTGGTAGACAGAACACCCACTATTCCATAAAAAACACATTCCTAATGGAAAGGACACTTGACATACAAAACCTCTGTTGCTATAATGGCTATATGGAAAGTATACTTTCCATATAGAGGAGGTCTTTATGAAAAACCGCTTAGAGGAATTGCGAAAAGAACGTGGTATCAAGCAGGAAGAATTAGCTGCTGAATTAGAAGTTTCAAGACAAACTATTGGTTCGTTGGAAAACGGAAGATACAACCCATCGATTTTGTTGGCTTTCAAA
>DVGR01000073.1 GCA_018712605.1 Candidatus Choladousia intestinigallinarum | reverse complement strand
ACAGGCAGAGTTTGATTATCTGGATCGTTTATATCCGGACTTTCAGATTGATATTCCTGCGGAACAGGAAAAACTGGTAAAGGCAGATGTCATTGTGCTTCAGTTTCCGATTTTCTGGTATGCGATGCCCTCTTTGATGAGCAGATGGATGGAGCAGGCATTCCAGCATGGCTTTTCTCATGGCTCTACCGGGGATAAGCTGAAAGGGAAAAAGCTGGTGGCTTCCTTTACAACGGGAGCGCCGGAAGAACTGTACCATAGAAATGGAGCTATGGGCTATGAGATTGAGGATTTCCTGCCGCCGGTGAAAGCAACCTGCGGACTCTGCCAAATGGAGTTTTCCGGCTTTGTTTATACAGGCGGGGTTTCCTATCAGAGCAGAAATGACGAGGAAAAAATGAAAGAAATGCAAATGAAAGCGAAGAATCATGCCGGAAAGCTGGCTGCGCTTTTGGAAACTTTATAAGGAGGTAGTTGTTATGAGTAAGACATTAGTAGCTTATTTTTCTGCCAGTGGTACAACTGCAAAAGCAGCACAGGTACTGGCAAAGGTAGCGGATGCCGATTTGTATGAAATCACACCGGCGCAGCTCTATACATCCGCAGATTTAAACTGGAATAATAATAGCAGCCGCAGCAGTAAAGAAATGAATGATAAAAACGCCAGACCGGAAATCGCAGGCTCAGTAGAAAATATGGAACAGTATGATCGGGTCTTTGTCGGCTTTCCAATCTGGTGGTATGAAGCACCCCGGATTATCCAGACATTTTTGGAAAGTTATGATTTCTCCGGGAAAACAGTTATTCCCTTTGCGACTTCCGGCGGAAGCGGAATGGGAAAGACAGCGGACATTCTGAAAAAATCCTGTAAGGGAGCCGATGTCCTGCCGGGCAGACGGCTGAGTGCTGGAGCTTCACAAAGTGAACTGGCTGGGTGGATTGACAGTCTTGGAAGGTAAAGGAAAAAGAAATGAAAATTTTAATAATCAAAGGAAGTCCCCATAAAAACGGTTCATCGAACCTTCTGGCGGAGGAATTTATCCGCGGTGCCAAAGAAACTGGACACACAGTAGAAAGTTTTGACGCAGCTCATGCTAATATCCATCCCTGTATGGGATGTGATGGCTGCGGCGCATCGGGAAAATGTGTGCAGAAGGATGATATGTCCATTCTTGAGCAGACGCTCCTTAGCGCAGATATGGCGGTATTTGTGACCCCGATTTATTATTTTGGAATGTCAGCACAGCTGAAAACGGCAATTGACCGGTTCTATAGCTTTAATTCCAGTATTTCAGGAAGAAGGCTGAAAACGGCTCTGATTGCTGCGGCATGGGATGGCAGTGAAAAAACGCTGTCCTATCTGAAGGATCACTATCTGGGAATATGCGAATATCTCGGATTCCAGAATCAGGGGATGGTGTTAGGCACTGGCTGTGGAACACCTTCTATGACTAAGAGAACAGATCATATGAAAGCAGCATACAAGTTGGGGAGAAATCTGTAAAAGGCAGGGCGGCCTTCTGTCTGTGAATGATACAGGCATAAGGCTGTCGGATAAGGAGGACCTATGCCATATTTAGGAGAAGAAATTAAGAAATTGGGCTTTGGTTTGATGCGGCTGCCGCAAAAGGATGATGCCATCGATGTTGACCAGGTAAAGCAGATGGTAGACCGATTTATGGAGGCAGGGTTTACTTATTTTGATACCGCATGGGCTTATGCAGGAAGTGAGGATGCAATCAGAAAAGCTCTGGTAAAGCGTTATCCTCGCGAGAGCTATCAGCTGGCCACAAAAAATGCGGCCTGGATCAACTGTAAGACTCGCGAAGATGCGATTTCTCAGTTTGAGCAGTCTTTGGAGAGAACAGGAGCCGGCTATTTTGACTTTTATCTGCTGCATAATCTGGGAGCAGGACGTACAAAGTTTTTTGAAGACTTTGATATGTGGAATTTTGTGACGGATAAGAAAAAGGAGGGAAAAATCCGGCATATTGGATTTTCGTTCCATTCCACACCAGAAGAACTGGAGGAAATTTTGAAAGCGCATCCGGAGGCAGAATTTGTTCAGCTTCAGATTAATTATGCGGACTGGGAAAACCCGACCGTTCAGTCCAGAGCCTGCTATGAAATGGCAAGAAAATACGGAAAGCCGGTTGTTATCATGGAACCAGTGAAAGGCGGAATGCTGGCCACGCCTCCAGAGTCAGTAAAAGCAGTCTTTGAACAAGCGGAGCCGGAACATTCCGTGGCGTCATGGGCAATTCGGTTTGCGGCAAATCTGGACGGAGTGATTACTGTGCTTTCCGGAATGAGCAATATGGAACAGATGCAGGATAACCTGTCTTATATGAAAGAGTTTGCCGGTCTGTCGCCGGAACAGGAGAACGTAATCCGTCGGGCTCAGGAGGAATTGGAGAAGATTCCGTTAATCCCCTGTACGAATTGTAATTACTGTGCAAAGGTCTGTCCCATGAACATTGGAATTTCCGGCTCTTTTACAGCGATGAATTACCTGACGCTGTATCACAACGAGGCATCTGCTCGGTTCCAGGAAAACTTTTTAGTAAGCGGACACGGGAAGAAACGGGCAGCGGAATGCGTAAAGTGCGGAAAATGTGAACAGGTCTGCCCGCAGCATATATCGATTCGCTCAGAGCTGGAAAGAACAGCGCAGGCGTTCGCATAAGGAGTCCATATGAAAATCGTATTATTGGAAGGCAGCCCTCATAAGAATGGAGCGTCAAATACTCTGGCAAGAGCATTTGCTAAGGGAGCGCAGAAAAATGGGCATACCGTGACAGAATTGGATATTGCGCATATGCGGATAAATCCCTGTATGGGCTGTGCAAGCGGATGGGGAGAACAGCCATGTGTGCTAAAAGACGATATGGAAGGCGTGCGCAAAGAAATTTTGCAATCGGATATGCTGGTATTTGTAACCCCGATTTATTTTTACGGTCTATCTGGGCAGATGAAAATTCTGATCGACCGGTTTCATTGCTTTTCTTCTCAGCTAAAAGCGAAAAGAGTGAAGTCTGCTCTGATCGCTTCGGCATGGAGGACAGATTCGGAAGTGATGCACTATATAGAGGATTATTACCTTGGTTTAAGCCGGTATCTGGGATTTCGTGACAGTGGTATGATTTTGGGATATGGCTGCGGTACGGCAGAGCTTGCCCGTGTTTCCCATTATGCGCAGGAGGCGTTCCGGTTTGGGAAATCTTTGTAAAAGCAAAATGAAGTACACCTGCGGATTTTTATCATGGAGGAGGTGTTGTAAAAACAGAAATGGAGCAGAGGATGAGACGCCAGCTTCAGGCAATCGGGTTTTCCGAAAAGGAGATTCTTTATTATTTTAAACTGCTTGCTGCCGGGGAGTGCTCGGATTTAGAACGGTTGCGGATGTTAGGCGATAAGAGGAAAGAAACGTTAGACCAAATCCATGAACTGGAACAGAATATCATGGAAATGGATGTTATGAGAAGTGAAATCAGAAAGAATGGCTAGTAGGAGGAAAGTATATGATCCGTCATATTTTTATGTGTACCATCAAAGATGGTGTATCCGATGAAGTAGTAGAGAAGAAAATGGCTGAAATGCGCGCGATGAAAGACAGCGTGCCGGAGATCGAGGCGATTACAGTGGCAAGAAATCTTGGCTGGGCAGGCCCAGACAATATCGTTACGATGCTTGTCGATTTGAAAGACAAGGTGGCTTTTGAGGCGCTGATGGCAAGCAAGGCGCATACGGAAGTTGCGGCGAAGGCTGACGAGGCGTTCCGTACAGACAATTTTGTACTGGCGCAGATTGAATTTTAAGAAGAATAAGGTTTACCTGTAACCACATCGGCAAAAAATTTTCCCGATGGAAGAAACAACTACAAGATCACTTATGTGGCAAGGATGGACTTGCCAGAAAGGTCAATCTGCCTTGTGTGGATTGGCCTTTTCCTTTTCCTGTCGAAAGCTGTCGGATAGACAGAATAAAAATTTTTGAAGATTTTTCATAAAACCTTTCCGGTTTGAGGTTGTAAAAAACGTTCTGGTATGGCGAGGAGGTGAAAAAGCAGCCACGCTCAAATCTGGATAAAGGAGGGATGAGGTATGGTATCTCCTTCCTACACGGAAAGAATCTGCGCAATGTTCGATTCTTTCTGTAAAACAGTATCACGCAATTATTATCGGGATTTGCTGCGGGCAGAAAAGCGCCGGAACGACCATTACAAAGAAGAACCGGTAGACTATCTAATTGAATTATTAGGCCACAAGGACGCCTACCCGTCTGATTCTTTTGTCCAATTTTTATGCGGATGGGTACGCCTACTATACGATCTCCAACAACATGGGCTATGAGGGGGATCTGGAACTGGCTATGGTACCGGAGAGCTTCCGTACCAATGTGCTGAAGGAATCCCTGGACGACAACAGCGTGCTGGTGGAGAGCGCAAATGTGGAGACGGCGAATTTTGCCCTGCTCTTTGAGTTTGACGGGGATGTGAAGAAGATCCGCCATGTGCTGTATAACTGCTCGGCGGCGAGACCGAATATTGAGTCCTCCACCAATGAGGAGGAGATCGAGGTACAGACGGAAACGCTGGCCATTACGGCGGCCCCGCTGGCAAATGGCTATGTGAAGGCCCGTACCGGGGACAGCACGACGGATACGGTTTACGCTGGCTGGTATTCCTCGGTGTATATGCCCACCGTGGAGGAGGATGACCCGCAGACGCAGCCATCGGGGCAGCAGGGGAATGAGGATGATGTGACAGGAGGGGAAACCTTATGAGTATGAAACGGAAGATCATGATTGACGGGCAGGAGGTTCCTTTCCGGGCCTCCGCCGCGGTCCCCCGGATTTACCGGATGCGGTTCCATAGGGATATTTACAAGGATCTGCGGGATCTGGAAAAGGGGATCAATAAGAATGACCCGGAAAACTCCAACCTGGATCTGTTTTCGCTGGAGATGTTTGAGAATATCGCCTATGTGATGACGAAGCACGCTGACCCGTCTATCCCGGATACGCCGGAGGAATGGCTGGACGGGTTCAATACCTTCTCCATTTACCAGGTGCTGCCGCAGATCATTGAGCTTTGGGGATTGAATACCCAGACGGATGCGGAGGCTAAAAAAAACTTCGCCCAACTGACCGGGAAATGACAACGCCGCTGTTCCTTCTGCGGTGTGTACAGCTTGGGCTGTCCATCCGGGACTTGGATCTGCTTACAATCGGCATGGTCAATGATATGTATGTGGAGAGCCGCAATGACGAGCATAAATATGCGGTGGTGGCTACGCAGGAGGATTTCGATAGATTTTGACAACAACTGGTATCGGCTCAGTTGCTGTCAGATCGTAGTTCTGCAAGAAGGAAGTTCTTCACATCCGTGATATGCTGCCGGAAATGGTTTTGCCTGGAATTCTCCAGGGAGAGTATGCGGAAGAGCTTCCGTTCCAATTCAGCAATGAGCTTTGTGTTTTTGATAATATAATGCTTTTGGTCTCCGCCAACATGTATGCCATCTATGTACTTTTCGGTGATAGGGATTGCATCACTGATAAAGAAAATGGATTGCGAGGAAGTACGTCCTATGTGGTAATAACAGGAACGGATATCCCGGTCAGGGAGATTTAAATAAAAATCCAGCCGCTGCTGTTGTTCTGGGTTTCTGTGATTTAGTTTTCCCATAGGGATTGCCCAATACAGGTCGGGATGTTCACTAGATTTCACAAGGCAGACGATAGGGCGGTGCTTGGTATCATTCCAGGTACCTCCAACGGACTGGATCATTTTGGCAAATTCAGGAGTGGCGTAATATAACCCACGTTCTATCATTCGGACACCTCTTTCTTGTAAAAAAAAGCCTCCGGCTCTCACCGGAGGCTAATAAACAATGTTTCTTTGCCGCACATTGTGAAGCGTAGTTGTGTAAGCAATGTTCCTTTGCCGTACATTGCGAAACGTGTTTGAATAAACAGTGTTTCTTTGCCGTACACTGTAAAACGTCTTTACACCTATATTATATGCGTGGGCAGAGGAAAAATCAATGGGAAAAATATGAAATTTATTTTAGAAACAGGCTCGGAGAAATCCGGGCTTTTTCTATGCTTTTTTACGGGAGGTGATTTCACATGGCGAGCCGGATCAAGGGCATCACGGTTGAGATCGGCGGCGATACCAGCGGGCTGGAAAAAGCCTTGCATGATGTCAACAATTCCATAAAGAAAACCGAGAGCCAGCTTCGGGATGTGAATAACCTCTTAAAGCTCGATCCTTCCAATACGGTTCTTTTGGCGCAGAAACAGGAACTTTTGCAGCAGGCTATCGGGGATACGGAGAAAAAGCTGGAAGCCCTGGAGCAGGCGCAGGAGGATGTGGCGAAAGCCTTTGAGCGCGGGGATCTAGGGAAAGACCAGTACATGGCGTTTCAGCGGGAGGTGGAGGAAACCCGCGGGACGCTGAACCGGTACAAGGCTGACCTGTCCGGCCTGCAGTCGGAGCAGGAACGGCTTTCTTCCAATACGGAGCGGCTGAATAAACTGTTCGCCGCCACCGGCTCCAACGTGGATGATTACGCGGATGTGCTGGGGAGCAGGCTGGTTACGGCGATCAAGAACGGGACGGCATCCTCCGACCAGTTAAAGACCGCCATTGAGAAGATCGGAAAGTCAGCCACGGGTGGGAAAGCGGACATTAAACAGCTTACCGATGCCCTGGATACGGTGGATGACGGGCAGGCGGTACGGAACCTGATCGATGATCTCAACAATGTGGGTGATGCGGCTCAGGACGCGGCGGATGACATTGGGGAGATCGCTGAGGCTACAAAGGGGGCAGCCCTCATGGAAGCCGCCGACCAGCTCTCTGCTGTAGGGGATAAGATCCAGGATATTGGCGATCAGGCGGTTTCGGCTTATGCGGAGACGGAAAATGCGGTCACCAAGGTCAATGCCTATTTCGGGGAAACCGGGGAGGCTGCTGAGGCCTCCGCTGAGATCGTAAAAGAGGTTTACGGCTCCGGTGTGGGCGAGAGCATGGACGCGGTGGCCGAGGCGGTCATTATGGTCAAAAAGAATCTCGGGGAGCTTGCCGATACCGACCTTACCAACCTGACAAAGCAGGCGCTTACTTTGGAAGAACTGTACGGGATCGACATGAATGAAACCCTCCGGGGCGTCAATTCCCTGATGAAGCAGTACGGGATGACGGCGCAGGAGGCTATGGACTACATTGTCCGGGGAACCCAGAACGGTCTGGATAAGACCAATGAGCTGGGGGATAACCTCTCCGAATATGCGGGCAAATTTGAACAGGCGGGATATTCCGCTTCCGAGTATTTCCAGCTTTTGCAGAACGGACTGGAAGGCGGGGCATACAACCTGGATAAGGTCAATGATGCCATCAACGAGGTGACCACCCGTCTGGCAGATGGAACCATTGGGGATTCCCTTGATTTGTATTCCGAGAAAACGCAGTCCCTTTTTATGGCATGGCAGAACGGGGAGGCGACCCAGAAGCAGGTCATTGATTCCATTGTGGCGGACATCGGGAACTGTACCAGCCAGTAGGAAGCGCTGAACATGGCGGCAAAAGCCTTTGGCACCATGGCAGAGGACGGGAACCTGAAATTCATTACTTCCCTGACTTCCGTAGGGGATGCCTATGACAGCGTCAGCGGTGCGGCCCAGAACCTCTTTAACCAGACCCAGACGCCCATGCAGGAGATGGAGGCGAATACCCGGAAGCTGCAGCAGGCGCTGGTTCCGTTGGGTGAAAAGATTGTGGAGCTGGCAAACGTGGTGCTGCCGCCGCTGGTGGCTATTATCACGGCGGTGAGCGATGTGTTCGGGATGCTGCCGGAGCCGGTACAGAATTTTGTGGTGATCCTTGGGGCACTCCTGGTGGCCTTTACCGCCCTTACGCCGGTTATCGCGGTATTGGCAGTATCCTTTGGGGCATTGAATATTTCCCTGCTCCCGGTGATCGGTATTATTGCGGGGGTAGCCGCCGCCATTGCCGGGATCATCGCCATTGTGAAAAACCGGGGTGCCATTACCGAGTGGTTCGGAAATTTGTGGCAGTCGGTAGCCTCTAAGCTGATGGGCTTATGGGACGGTGTGGTGGTCTTTTTTACGGAGACGATCCCGGCGGCGTTCCAGAAATTCATCGGCTTTTTCTCTGCCATCCCGGACTGGTGGAGCGGCCTTTGGTCGCGGGTATCCTCTTTCTTTTCGGATACCTGGAATACGATTTTGCAGAACCCGATTGTGCGGCTGGTGGTGGATACGGTGACTTCCTTATGGGAAAATGCGAAAAATACCCTGCAGGGCATCTGGTCGGGGATCTGCCAGATTGCCGCCGGTGCCTGGGAGCTGCTGAAAAATACGATCCTCGCCCTGGTGCTGTTATTGATTGATCTGGTGACGGGGAATTTCTCGCAGCTTGCTTCGGATGCGGCGAATATCTGGAACAATATCAAAAATGCCGCCGCCCAGATCTGGTCTGGAATCAGGCAGGTGGTGACTTCTGCCGCTTCTGGACTGAGGCAGGGGGTACAGACGGTGCTTTCGGCGCTGGCTCAGTTTGCGTCTCAAAGCTGGTCGGCTATGAAGCAGACGGCTTCTTCGGTATGGCAGGGGATCAAAACTACGGTGGTAAATATCGCTTCTTCCCTGCGTGAGGCGGCGGTATCCGCTTTCCGTACCATAGTTTCCGGCATCGGCTCTGCCCTGTCCGGCCTGTATTCGGTGGTCTCCAACGGATTCTCCGCCGCGATCCGCTTCATTACCGGCTTGCCGGGGCAGGCGTTCCAATGGGGGAAAGATTTCATCCAGGGGCTGATCAACGGGATTTCCAGCATGATCCAGGGCGTAATCAATACGGTCTCCGGCCTGGCGGAGCGTATCCGCTCCTTTCTGCATTTCTCAGCGCCGGATGAGGGGCCGCTGGCGGATTATGAGAGCTGGATGCCGGACTTTATGGAAGGGCTGGCAAAGGGGATTGAAAGGAACCGTGGCCTGGTGGAGCGGGCTGTGCGGGATGTGGCTTCGGATATGGTAATTTCCCCGAAAGTAAACGGGATGGAGTACGGGAGCATGGAAAGCCCGCTATCCGGTGGGAATATGTCGGATTTGATCTCCGGGATTTCCTCTGCGGTAGCGGATGCCCTGGCAGGATTTTCCGGGCGGCAGGGAAATATCGTGATCCCGGTGTATGTGGGCGGTACGCTTTTGGATGAACTTGTTGTGACGGCGCAGGCGCGGCAGAACCTGCGGTCGGGAGGGAGGTAGCTTATGGCGTTTATACAGTATCTGACCTTTGATGGAACCGCCCTCCCCCTGCCGGATTCCTATGAGGTGCAGATGGAGGATGTGGAGGCGGATTCCGGCGGGGAGACGGAGGCTGGGACGGTGCAGCGGGATGTGGTACGCCTGGGCGTTGTCAGCATCCCGGTTTCCTTTTCCGTATCGGCAAAGTGGCTGAAAACCCTGACGGGGTTTAAGCAGAAGGAAAAGATCACGGTGGGGTATTTTGATACCCAGACGCTGGCGGTAAAGACGGCGGAGATGTATGTGGATGGGTTTAAAGCAGCTCTTGTGAAGGATACTTCCCGGAAAGGGTTATGGACGGTGAGTTTTATATTAAAGGAGTTTTAACACGAAATAAAAACATATGGTATTTTTATGCAATAATTTAGCTCGATATGGGGGTATATCGAGCTAAATTATTAGATATAAGAGAGACAATAGTAGTGCATATTATTCGGCAGAACTAATGGAGGTATGGTTGGTAACGTCTGTGTTTGGATTAGTATCATTATTTTCACGGTACTTAGTTGTAGTAGGAATTGTTTTCAGTGCTTTAAGGATTTCTTGTCCCTCTGTTTCATGGGAGGCGCTCTGTTTCCTTTTATTTATAATTAGAGAAATGAGTCCTCCTAAAGTAATGGTTCCTAGTGCGCCAGCAATCCCTCCTTGAATTCTTCCTTTAAACAAGCCTTTTAAAGATGCATTATTAATTTCCTCGGAAAAAAATTCTCCGATGCGGGAGAAACCATGTTGCATGTTTCCATTTCCAAGAATTTTTAATGCATGGGTTATTTCAGGGGCAGTCTTTCCTTGATTTACCATAAGGTCGGTAATTTGCTCTCCAATTTTAGTCATATGTTTTCCTCACTCTCATTATTTTATAGTTTTTTCTTGTATCCATAGTATCATCATGATAGACTAAAGTAAAGGATTAAAACATCTGAAAGAATATCTATTTTAGACAATATATAATAAAATAAGATAAATTAATCTTAAAAGAAAGAGGGACAATATGGCAATAGCAAAAATACCACTAAAAGAATTTCCAACTTTTGGGCGTAGATTAATGGAACTTGCACGCGAGAAAGAAATTGGTTCCCCCCTTTTGCTGGCAGAGGCTTTATATGAGAATTGTTATAATCTGGTAGAGCCTGCTCAGCGAAAAAATAAGTATGGAAAGAATGTGAAAGATCAAAAACACGATATAGAAGCTATCAAAAGAATGGTGCAGAACCATTTTAATGAGGAAAATGCGTATAATGTGCAAAGTAAATATTTGTATGCATATAGTAAGCTTTTTAATTGTTCTTTAGATTATTTGTATGGAGACATTGACGTAAGGAGTAAAGATCTTGAAGTGCGTGCAATGTACGATAAATTGCATGTTGACGAAGAAGGAATTTATAATCTGATTAATAATTATGATTCAGATCCAGAAAGGTTTTCATTTACTAGGTTTTGGTCAAAAATACTATCAACCGATATGTTTAATGAAATACCTCAGGTCTGGCTGCGTTATGGTATGGAGGTTCTTCAATATAGAGATTTAGAAAAGAAGATTGAAGCAATTAGAAAAGCTGAAGTGCTTGCAGAGGATTCTCTTTATCGGATGTTAATGGAAGAACGGCGTGATACACTAGAAAAAATTCAGCCAGGGAAAAAGAGCAGTTGTGAAGGGGCATTAGAAATGCTTTTTCAGACTTTGTCTATGTATATTGATTTACAGACTAAAGCATGGGTAGAATCAAAGCACGTAGATTTGGCTGACAATTACTATAATAATGAAGTGAAAAAGATTAAAATTTTAGAGAAAGAACTTAAAGAAGGTTCGAAGCCGGTAAAAAAGGATTAGAACATTAAAATTTTAAAATGTGCCCAGAATATTACGATTTGTTTTAAATTCAATGTGGAAGCATCAGTCAGAAATGATTGGTGCTTTTTTCATGCCTGAAAACGGAAGGAGGGGTGTCCGATGTATCCGGTAAGTGAGGCGTTCCTGCAGGCGGTACAGGGGAACACCCGGAGGTATTACTGGACGGGGAAGATTACTACGGCGACGGGCGTGGAGTATTCGTTTGACCGGGAGAACATTGTAAAAGGCAGCGGCTATGTGACGGCGCAGTGCTGCGGAAATTCGGAGATCGAGCTTGGAGCGGTGTATGCGGCGGAAGTGGGGATCAGTCTGTTTCTGGATATTGACCGGTATACATTGGAGGACGCAAAGGTGGAACTGTCCTACCACCTCCGTCTGGCGAATGGCACTTATGAAGCGGTGCCTATGGGGATCTTTGAAGTTAGTGAGGCGAACCGGACGGCCCATGTGCTGGAACTGAAAGCCTATGATGCCATGCTCCGGTTTGACAAGGATTTCAACGGTTTTGAAACCATTGGCACCGCCTATGGGATGATGGCGCTCTGCAGCACCGCCTGCGGGGTGGAGTTGGCGCAGTCTCAGGCGGAAATCGAGGCTTTGCCTAATGGCTCGGAGCTGTTATCCATCTACCCGGAGAATGATATTGAAACCTACCGGGATGTGCTTTATTTTACGGCACAGGTACTTGGCGGTTTTTTCTGTATCAACCGGGAGGGCAAGCTGGAATTTCGCCAGTATGGAAATGTGCCGATATTGGAGATTTTGCAGAAGCACCGGTTTTCCAGCAGCTTTTCTGATTTTGTGACGCGGTACACGGCGGTCAGCTCCACGAACCTGCGAACGCAGACGGCGGAATATTATGCCCTGGAAACGGATGATGGACTGACCATGAATTTAGGAGTAAATCCCCTGTTGCAGTTTGGCCTGGAAGAAACGAGGGAGGAGCTATGCCGGAATATCCTTTCTGCCCTATCCATGGTCAATTATGTGCCCTTTGATTCGGATACCATTGGGAACCCGGCTCTTGACCTGGGGGATGTACTGACCTTTTCCGGC
>DVGR01000072.1 GCA_018712605.1 Candidatus Choladousia intestinigallinarum | reverse complement strand
GGAAAACCTCTGTCTTTCACTGAACCGCTCCCGGAAGACATCCGCAGTCTCCTTCCCAAACTTCCCCCATCGCTTTTAGATCATCTCTAAAGGCAGGAAGTTTCAAACTGTCGTCAGCGGATCCGATCCGGGAATCCCACCTTGCGCTGTACCTTGCGCAGGGTTTTCGTCGCATAATAGGAAGCTTTCTCCGCATTTTCTTTGATCACTTTGTCAATATAGGTCTTGTCTTTCTCAAGCTCAGCCACACGTTTCTGCAGGGGTTCCAGGACAGCCACAACAGCTTCTCCCACCGCTTCTTTAAACTGGCCGTAGCCGCAGCCCTCAAATTCTTTCTCGGCCTCCTGGGGCGTCTTGCCCTGGCAGGCACAGTAGATATTGAGAAGATTATAGATTCCTGGCTGCTCTTCGCTGTAGCGAATCTGTCCCAGGGAATCCGTCACTGCTTTCTTGCATTTCCTGCGAATGGTGTCGGGATCATCCATCAGATAAATACTGCTGTTGGGATTCTCATCGGATTTGCTCATTTTTTTAGAAGGATCCTGAAGACTCATGATCTTCGCTCCTGTCTTTCCAATGTACGCCTCAGGTACAGTAAATACATCCCCGTAGACAGCGTTGAAGCGCTGGGCCACATTCCTGGTCAGCTCAAGATGCTGCATCTGGTCAATTCCCACAGGCACCACGTCTGCCTGATACAGAAGGATGTCCGCAGCCATCAGAACCGGGTATGTAAACAGGCCGGCGTTGATATTATCTGCATGTTTGGCAGCCTTGTCCTTAAACTGTGTCATGCGATTGAGTTCCCCCATATACGTAAAACAGCTTAAAATCCAGGAAAGCTCCGCATGGCCGGATACATGGGACTGGTAATAGATACAGTTCTTTTCGGGATCCAGTCCTGCCGCAATGTAGAGGGTCAGAAGGGCTCTTGCCCTCTTTCGCAGAACAGATGGATCCTGACGTACTGTAATAGAATGCAGGTCAACGACAGAATAGAAACATTCATATTCGTCACTCAGAGTCACCCAGTTCTTCAGGGCTCCCAGGTAGTTTCCCAGAGTCAGAGAGCCTGTGGCCTGCATACCGCTGAACAGTACCTTTTTATTATCAATCATAGCATTTAACCTCCATCATCACTGTAATTCGTCCATTTCAAAATCTTATCATTTTCATATAGCAAAGTCAAGGTTGTAAGACTTGTACAAGTCTGATAAAATAAGGTTCAAAATGCCACTGGCAGTGAAAATTAAAAATCCCCGGAAATGGGGTCATCGGAAAGAAGGAACTTTTTATGGAAAAGATCGCAAGTTTTACTATCGACCACTTGAAGCTGGTCCCCGGCCTGTACGTTTCACGAAAAGATCATATTGGTCAGGAAACCATCACAACGTTCGATATACGAATGACAAATCCAAATGAAGAGCCTGTTATGAATACGGCTGAGGTTCACACCATCGAACATCTGGGCGCAACGTATCTGCGCAACCATCCCCAGTATAAGAACCGTACCGTTTATTTCGGTCCCATGGGCTGCCGGACTGGTTTTTATCTCCTTCTGGCTGGAGATTTGGAATCCAGGGACATCGTACCTCTGATGCAGGATATGTTTGCCTTTATCCGGGATTTTGAGGGAGAGGTTCCCGGGGCCACTGCCAAAGACTGCGGAAACTATCTGGATATGAACCTTCCCATGGCAAAATATCTGGCGGCACGTTACCTGACCCAGGTATTGGAGGACATCACAGATGAGCGTCTGCTCTACCCTGAAGCATAAATTCTTAATCTCAGATGAGGGTGACTCCCGCCTCTGTAGGCGGCATCATTCTTGAATTTCCAGCCGCTTCCGTCTTTCAGTGAATGAGCGGAATTTAAAAAACCGGTATGAGAAGAGAAAGCAGGTACGCTTCTACTCTCATACCGGTTTTGTTATATCTTTTTCCCCTTCAGATAATATTTCTTTACATAGGAAATCAGGAATTCTTCCCCCTTCTGATCCAGCATTCTCAGCATACCGTGAAGCTCTTTCTCTGTCTGCGGGTGCATCAGATAATGGCTCTTCCCTCTTTCAAAATAAGCCAGCGGGTCGTGATCCGTGTAATCCTTGCCGTTGTAGTTTTTAGAAGCGCAGATCCGGTCCATCAGCATCTCCGCCACATACTTCCTGGGCATCTGAACAGACTGCAGAGGATATTTGCCCCGGCCGGGATGCAGTGCGTAATCTGTCCAGTATTCAAAGTGGTGGCGGTTCCTTCCTTTGTGATGCATCCACGCTTCTGAATAAGACTTATCTTTGCGCTCGTTGTTATTTGGGCTGCTTTTTCCATCTGAATAGTACATGCAGCCCATAAGAAATTCTGCAGGCATATACTTTGAAAGATCATGCATCAGCCCCTGTCGGTAGAGACCGATCCTGAAGCAGTGTTTCATCACCAGAATTTTGTGCTCCGTGATAGTCTTGAAGTGTCCCTTTGTCTTCTCCCAGGTGATCCGTTTCATCATTTTCTGAAGTTTCATGTTCCATCTTCTTTCCTTCTAATATCA
>DVGR01000009.1 GCA_018712605.1 Candidatus Choladousia intestinigallinarum | reverse complement strand
TCTGCTGCCGTTCTGTGATAAAGAATTCCAGATTGTACCAATAGTCCTGTTCCCTCCCTAATTGAAATACAGTAATCTGTATTTTCTGCAGCCTTTCTCAAAAGAGGCTGCATATCTTTATCCAAATTTAAAAGACGCTTTGCGCCAACACCGCCTGGAATTACTAAAATATCTTCTATTTCTATAGGATTAAGCGGCTCTGTCCACACTTTAACACCCTGAGCGCTGTTCATAAGCCCACCATTCTTCGACAACATCCGAACATAAAAATGTTCTTTCAGCATTCCAAATAACTGTACTGGCATAAACGCATCCATCGTTTCAAAATCATCAAAAAGAAAAACACTGACTACCACTTCTTTCTCTCCCTTCCATCAGAAACTTTCGATTTATTTCATAAAACGATCAATCGCTTTCTCAAGCTCATTAATTGCTTCAAGGTCGTTTTCTCGTATCGCATCCACAATGCAATGTTCAATATGGTCTTTTAATATTACCTTACCCAAATTATTAACTGCGGATCTAACTGCCGCTAATTGGATTAGTACCTCTGCGCAATCCCGTCCGCTTTCGACCATTCTTTTGCAAGACTCCATATGTCCAATAATCTTAGCCATACGATTTAATACTGCTTTCGTGTTTTCATGGGTATGAGTATGTGAATACGACACAATATTCCCTTCTTTCTGACTATAGTATTCTTTATTGTGAGGCGCACGCCATGCAGCATATGACATCCTTCTTCGTGCATCTTTTATAATTTCTGCTTTGTTCATTTACTATATCTGATTTTTTGATTCCTCACAAGCCCGGGTGGGGGTTATTCTTATAAAGACCATCTTCTTGGATCAGCTCTCGTATCTGCTCTGCCGAATGATTTTTCCGCCATTCTTTTATCTTTCCTACATCACTTGATTTTTTCCCAATAAAATGGTCCCTTACATCTGCATTTGGCTGGCAGCCCGGGATCTGATTCATGCAGCGCCAGACTGGAGCCGTGCACAGAGTGTCGCCCGTTATGGCTGGCTGGCATTTGCCTTTGCGGTAGGCGGTATCATAATATACTTCGCCGGCCTGGTGTGTACGCACCTGGCTGCATTTCGCACAGCGTCCAATATCCGCAAACAGGGCGTTGCGCATATGATGAAGGCACCTCTTGGTTTCTTCGATTCTAATGCTTCGGGGCTTATTCGAGGCCGGCTGGATGCTGCGGCAGCAGATACTGAGACACTGCTTGCCCATAATTTGGCTGACATCGTGGGGACGATTGTTCTATTTGTCGCCATGTTAGTGCTGATGTTTATCTTTGACTGGCGAATGGGAGCCTCCTGTCTTCTGGCAGCGGTGATTTCCTTGATTTCCATGTTTTCGATGATGGGCGGAAAGAATGCGAAGCTGATGGCCGAATACCAGGCGGCGCAGGATCGTATGACTAAGGCAGGCACAGAATACGTCCGGGGCATCCCTGTAGTCAAAATCTTTCAGCAAACCGTATATTCTTTTAAAGCTTTTCAGCAGGCCATTGAGGATTACAGCAGTAAAGCCGAGCATTACCAGGCAGATGTGTGCAGGGTTCCACAGTCCGTCAACCTGACTTTTACAGAAGGCGCATTTGTCTTTCTGGTTGGTAAAAGTCGGAGGCGTGGATGTGACCCAGATAGATCCCCATGTTCTCATGGAACAGGTAGCTTTTGTGTTCCAGAACGATCGCCTGTTCAAGGCCTCCATCCTGGAAAACGTCCGGGCCGCCCGTCCGGAAGCCACCAGAGAACAGGTACTCGCAGCGCTTGCGGCTGCTCAGTGTCAGGATATTCTTGACAAACTGCCCTATGGTCTTGATACCCAGATCGGTTCTGAGGGAACCTATCTTTCCGGCGGCGAACAGCAGCGGATCGCTCTTGCCCGGGCCATTTTAAAGGATGCGCCCATTGTAGTCCTGGATGAGGCCACTGCTTTCGCTGATCCTGAAAATGAAGTATTGATCCAGAGAGCTTTTCAGACATTGACCCAGGGACGGACTGTCATTATGATCGCCCATCGGCTTTCCACTGTGGTAAGTGCGGATAAAATCCTTGTCCTGGAGGACGGGCGCATTGCGGAGCAGGGAACCCAC
This sequence comes from Candidatus Choladousia intestinigallinarum, assembly GCA_018712605.1. Taxonomy (GTDB): domain Bacteria; phylum Bacillota; class Clostridia; order Lachnospirales; family Lachnospiraceae; genus Choladousia; species Choladousia intestinigallinarum. The sequence goes on along the minus strand of DVGR01000009.1, from coordinate 4,559 downwards.
GACGAACTTATATCGGCAGGTGGGCTGTATGCCAGAATGTGGACGGACTATAATCAAGCAGTACAATGGAAAATCAGCAGCGAAAAGGAGGCGCAGTAACATGTTCAGCACGGAATTTCGGCAAAAATATGCCCTGACAGACCAAGGCGTGAAGAATACTAAAAAAGGTGCTTTCTGGACCGTCATCGTCAACCTGATCGTCATGGGCGGTGTCAGCATCCTCTACCGGATGATGTCCTGTTTTATGGAAACCATGACAGAGGGCGCCCCGCTGCCTGGCGCACCCTCCCTCATCGCACTGGTTCTTCTCTTTGTTTTTCTGTCTTTCTTGACCCACCTGCAGCAATACAAAGCTACCTACGGGCTGGTGTACAACGAAGTCAGGACTACCCGTCTCAGTCTGGCTGAGCGTCTGAGAAAGCTTCCTCTGGGATACTTCGGAAAACGGGATCTTGCCGACCTGACGGAAACCCTTATGGGGGATGTCAACCGCATGGAACATGTATGGTCCCATGTTCTTGGGTACTTGTACGGTTCTTATATCTCCACAGCGGTCATCGCCGTGGGTCTGATTCTCTGCGACTGGCGCCTGGCTCTCGTCTGCCTTTGGGGTGTGCCAGTTGCTTTTGGCCTGCTCTTCGGAAGCCGCAGGATTACAAGCCGCAGTGCGGAACAGACAAAAAAAGCAGCCGTCATTGTCTCCGATGGTATTCAGGAGGCATTGGAAAATGTTCGGGAAATCCGTGCTACTAACCAGGAAGACCGCTATTTGGAAAGACTGAATCGGAAGATTGATGAGCATGAACGAATCATGATCCGGGGAGAGCTCGGCACAGGTCTCTTTGTCAACGCTGCCAGCGTGATCATGCGTCTGGGCGCAGCGACTACAATTCTCGTTGGGGCCAATCTGATTCTCTCTGGCCGCATTGACTTTATGCTGCTGTTCCTTTTCCTGCTGGTCATCACCTGAGTCTATGCGCCTTTTAACCAAAGTCTTGCGCTCATTGCGGAAATGTTCGTATTACAGGTCTCAGCAGATCGTATAAGGGAAATCTACGACACGCCTGCTGCAGAAGGTGCGGAAATCTTTCGGCCTAATGGACACGACATAGAATTTGAACATGTAAGCTTTTCCTACGATGAGAAAGAAGTCCTTCACGATGTAAGTTTTACTGCCAGAGAGGGAGAAGTGACCGCATTGGTCGGCCCTTCCAGTTCCGGCAAAAGCACCTGCGCCCGGCTGGCCGCAAGACTTTGGGACGTTTCCGGAGGAACAGTCAGAGTGGGCGGTGTGGATATCTCCACTGTAGATCCCGAGGTACTGCTTACGGATTACTCTATGGTCTTCCAGGATGTAGTTCTCTTTGATGACACCGTGATGGAAAACATCCGCCTCGGCAAACATGGCGCCACTGATCAGGAGGTGCTGGCCGCAGCCAAGGCTGCGAACTGCGATGAATTCGTCCGCAAGCTTCCAAAAGGCTACGATACCCCTATCGGAGAAAACGGAGCCAGACTCTCCGGCGGAGAACGGCAAAGGATCTCCATTGCGCGGGCACTCTTAAAAGATGCGCCCATTGTCTTGCTGGACGAGGCAACCGCAAGTCTGGATGTAGAAAATGAGACCAAGGTACAAGGAGCGCTCTCCCGCCTCCTTGCCAACAAGACCGTGCTGGTCATCGCTCACCGCATGCGCACCGTGGAGGCCGCCGATAAAATTGTTGTTCTGGCCGATGGTCAGGTGGCAGAGACGGGCACTCCGGCAGAACTGATGGCCCAAGGCGGACTTTATCGCCGTATGGTGGAACTGCAGCAGCAAAGTACACAGTGGAGCCTGGGCTGCTCTACCCTCTTAGCCAGAGAATGAAAGCTACCTTGCTCCAGCGGGTCTTTGTATCTATGGCACAAGTTACCTCACACACCGCACGTGACTGCTGATCCCTATTCCGAAAGCGTCTGGCCCTACATGGCAGGCAATACTAAATGTCAGTGGATCATAGTGTACTGTATCCTCTGGAAACGCTTCTCTTACCATCGTTTCCCAACGGATGGCATCCTCTGTTTTCTGAAAGCTACCTGCTGCTCCTATTTGTAATTGTGTGCCATCATGGCAAAGCTTATCTGCATATTCCCGCATGGCTGCAATCAGACGCCTCTGGCAATTTTTTGTCCCCCGCATCTTTGCATATACGTCTAAACGTTCCCCCTGAATTACCAGCAGCGGTTTGATATTTAATACCGTGCCCAAGGCAGCGGCAGCCGGAGTCACCCGGCCGCTGCCTTTTAAATATTCCAGAGTGTTTACCCCCACATAAATCAAAGAATGATATGCCGTTTTCTCCAGTATTTCTCGTATCTGACGGGCAGAATATCCCTGTTTCTGAAGTGTAACTGCATCGAGTACAGCGTGGCGCTGTGTAACAGAAATACGGTGATTATCCACTACCTGCACTCTGCCCTTATATCCCTGTGCCAGCCCAAGCGCAGTCTGGCAGGATCCACTCAGACCGCTTGACATAGGGATATATACCAATTCTTCGTATTCTCCCAGGAGCTTATCCCACAGATCAAGAACATCCGACAGAGCCGGCTGCGAGGCGGATATTGATTCATGCCTGTTCAGATGGCGAAAAAATTCTTCATGGGTAATATTTCTTCCTTCATAATAGATCTCTCCATGAAGCTGGACCGGCATAGGTACAACAAATACTCCCAGTTTCTGCCCTTCAACCTCAAAGATACCGCTGTTGCTGTCTGTTACGATTGCTGTACGCACGATTTTTCAATCCCTCCTCTTCAAAGCTCGGAAAATGTCCTGCATCAAAAGTATATTTGATTTAATAAGTATGCCTTCTCTCTTCTTCTGCTCTGTGTGCCAGTTCGGGCTTTATCTCCAGAGATTCCCCCCACAGCTTATCCGCAGTTTTCTTCCAATTTTCAGCGTACGCACATGTTTTGCTGCACAAATGTTCCACGCTCTCCGGGCTCATAGGGTCAGTAGAATGAGCTCCGGTCTGCCGCACCATCTTCTCGATAAACTGTGGATTCTCCAGCATTGGACAGGGGCGGAGCATGTTATCGTTAAAAGGCATATTGTCGTGATACGCCATAAAAATCGGACTTTGGAGTACCTCCAGTAGGGTACATTCTCGGATATTTGCATTTGAATAATGGATAAACACACAGGGATCTGCGTCCCCGTTAGCGTTGATATGGAGATACCGTTTTCCACCAGCGATACACCCGCCCACAAATTCCGCATCATTCTGGAAATCCATGGCAAACAGCGGCCGAGTCGCTCTAAGATGGCGAATACGATGGTAGATATATTCCCTCTGCTCGGGATTTGGCAGCAGTTCTGGGACGACATCGTTTCCCACCGGCATATAGTGAAAATACCAGATAAAGTAAGCGCCCATATTAATCAGGCTCGCATAGTACTCATCGGAAGTAATAGATTTATAGTTTGCACTGGTGTAACAGGAAGAGATTCCGTACAGCAGCTTCCTGTCCCGCAGCAGCTCCATGGCATGGGTTGCTTTTCCAAATACACCGCTGCCCCGCCGGCCGTCAGTGGCATCCTCGTCCCCTTCCAGAGAGATGGCCGGTACAAGATTTTTTACCCGCAGCATCTCATCTGCGAATTTCTCATCAATGAGAGTCCCGTTGGTAAAGGTTAAAAACACACAGTCATTGTGTTTCTCACAAAGCCTGATCAGGTCTGTTCTGCGTACCAGCGGCTCTCCCCCTGTATAAATATACATATAAATTCCCAGTTCTTTTCCCTGCCGGATGATACTGTCAATCTCATCAAAGCTCAAATTGAGTTTATTGCCATACTCTGCTGCCCAGCAGCCCGTGCAGTGCAGATTGCATGCGGAGGTCGGGTCCAGAAGAATCGTCCATGGGATGTTGCAATGGTATTTTTTTCTGGCCTTTTCCTGAATGGGCCAGCCGATCAGCGATGCATTGAGGAAGAAATTCACCGCAACAGTCGCCAGTACTTCTGAATCCACATCACGAATCATATGCCGGATATAGGAATAATAAGGATCGTCCGGTTCCTCAATGGCGTGACGGATGGCTGCTCTCTGGCTCTCAAACTCACCCCTGCAGAATTTGTCCGCCCAGTCCATTAAAACCCGCATATTCTTTTCCGGGTCTTTATAAAGATACTTCATAGCATGTTCAATACCAAATTTTTTTAATGTCGTTCCTGCGTTCATATGTATCCCTGCTCTTTCTCAGTAATATTATCCCTCTTGCGAATGAATCCTTTTCCATGCCTGTACACTGTGGGGATATTCTCTTTTTAAGGTTCTCTGTATTATACAGTCGAAACAGCACCGTTTCCACGGACAAAAAAAGCGATCTCCCCAAAAATAGGGGAAACCGCCGTAATTCATCAAATTTTGAGGAAAATCCTCATTTTGTCCTAAAATACAAATGCGCAGCTTTTTCTCATGCCGGTATCTGGCAGTGCTGCAACTATAAATCCCGAATTTCTCAGTCTATTTTATTTCCTCTGCGGATATTTCCGTCACGTATTTCCAAACTCC
>DVGR01000071.1 GCA_018712605.1 Candidatus Choladousia intestinigallinarum | reverse complement strand
TAATCCCATCCGGCGGACAGCCTTTGAGTTTAAAGGAGAGGAGGGGACTGTCAGCGAGGATATCCTGGAAATAGATGCCCGTTTTGTCAGTCTTCTGAAATGGCTGGGAGAAAACCACATTAATGTGCGGCTTTCCGGAGCTGTAAAAGGGGATAAGTATGCAGTATACAAGATTCGAGAGATTGCCTTTGGCGGAGGGGTGAAGCTTTCAGCAGAGGATGGATTTCTGCAGTTTATGATTGAACGGCTGCTGGCCAGTGACGCTCCATCTCAGGAAATCCCGGATGAAGACGAAGAAGAAACAGGGGACAGCATGAAACTGACCAGTATTCAGAGTATTACGGATTTTATGAACTGTGCAGGAAGGACTCTGCCGGATAATATCCGTCTTTGGGCCAGAAGAAATCTGGCTGTTGCCAAGTCCAATGAGGTGTCGCCAGAGGAGCGGCGCCACGCCCAGAGAGCCCTTTCCATTATGATGAATATCCAGTGGAAAGGTAATTATTTCGAGGCTATTGACCCGGCGGAGGCCCGGCGGATTCTGGATGAAGAGCTGTACGGCATGGAATCTGTAAAACAGAGGATCATTGAGACGATTATCCAGATTAACCGTACCCACACCCTGCCTGCCTATGGCCTCCTGCTTATCGGTCCCGCAGGAACGGGAAAATCTCAGATCGCTTATGCAGTGGCCCGTATCCTGAAGCTGCCCTGGACTACCCTGGATATGAGTTCCATCAATGACCCGGAACAGCTTACCGGAAGTTCCAGGATCTACGCCAATGCAAAGCCGGGGATCATCATGGAGGCTTTTTCCATGGCCGGAGAATCTAATCTGGTCTTTATTATCAATGAGCTGGATAAGGCGGCTTCCGGAAAAGGAAACGGCAATCCGGCGGATGTACTCCTGACCCTTTTGGATAACCTGGGATTTACAGACAACTATATGGAGTGTATGATCCCCACATCAGGAGTTTATCCTATTGCCACAGCTAATGATAAGGATCAGATCAGCGCCCCTCTTATGTCCAGGTTTGCAGTGATTGAGATCCCGGATTATACGGCAGAGGAGAAAAAGGTGATCTTCTCCAGATATGCCCTTCCAAAGGTGCTGAAGCGAATCGGCATGGAGGAGAAAGAGTGTATCCTGACACCGGACGGACTGGACACAGTGATTGAGCTGCATAAGAACACCAGCGGCATCCGTGACCTGGAGCAGGCGGCGGAGCACATTGCGGCGAACGCCCTGTACCAGATAGAAGTAGACCATATGAAGTCAGTGGCTTTTGACGGGGAGATGGTGAGAAAGCTTCTGGGATAAAAGTCCTTCTTCGTAGTTTTTCTGCATTTTATGTAGATTTTACCCAGTATTTATAGGATTTAAATAAAGATATGGTAAAATGTCTTTCAACATTCCGGGGGAATGGAGAAAAGATATTTTTCCATATCTTTTTTTGTAAAAATGAAAAATATCTGTATGGAAAAAATCAAAAGGGAAACCAGGGAAATGTAGAGAAACTACGAAGGAAGAGATCGGAAATGGAATATAAGAGTTTTATTTTTGAAGTGCGGAGCAGATACAGGGAATTCCGGCCTTCGGAACAGAAAGCGGCAGATATTATTCTGAATGAAGATAAGAGGATCCTGGATTGGACCATTGAGGAGTTCGCCCAGGCAGCGGGAGTCAGCCAGCCTACGGTGATCCGGTTTGCAAGGGCCCTGGGACTTAAAGGCTATCGGGAGCTGAAGAATAAGGTCCTGGAGGAATATGCCAGAAAAAAGGAAGAGCCGGATCCGGCGGAAATCCTGAATTATCCGGTGCAGAAGGAAGACAGGATCGTGGATATCCCGGCAAAAGTGATCATGACCAATATCTGCCACCTGGAGGAGGTCTTAAAGGCTTTGTCTTCCTATGAATTTGTCCGGGCGGTAAATGCCCTGGAAAAGGCAGAGAACATTTCCGTGTATGCAGTAGAAAATTCCTCCTGCACAGCTGAGGATTTTGCTACGAAAATGACTTATATCGGAAAGCAGGTGTATTTTAACAAAGACGGCTATATGCAGAAGGTTAACGCCAAGAACCTGACAGAGCGGGACGTGGCCATAGGGATTTCCCATACCGGCCAGTCCCGGCATACAGTGGACGCTCTGCGCTGTGCAAAAGAATCAGGGGCCATGACCATTGCTATCACCAATTATCAGCAGGCCCTGATCAACAAGTATGCAGATATTATTTTATGCACAGAAAATACCCAGTATATGTACGGCAGTGCTATTTTTTCCAGAAGCGCCCAGATCTCCCTGGTGGATATGCTGTATCTGGGGGTTTTCCTGAAGAATTACGACTATTATGCAGAGAAGCTGAATAACAGCTGGAAAAACATACAGGATCTGGTCTATGAAAGAGACAGCCGGTTTTAAAAGACGGGTAGAAAAACTACAAGACGAAAATCACAGAGAAGAGGATTCTTTGAGGAATCTTAACTTCCCTGTGATTTTTGTTTTTACAGCAGACACCTATAATCCGAGGTGCAAGGAACAAGGCGGGAACTTCCGGAGAAAATTCTGGAAAGGGAACTGCCGGATCAGAAATCTGAAGAATGAAACATGAAAAGTAAATGATGAAAAGGAGAGTGTGTTATGAAGAAAAAAATCTGTATTGCCCTGATCGGAGCTTTGACGGCAGCTGCTTTTGCAGGCTGTTCTGGGGGAGGAAGCAGCCAGAGCGGCGAGACTACAGCAGAGACTGCAGGTTCCCAGGAGGCCGGCACAGAAACCTCTGAAGGCGGAAGCGCCCAGAAGGCGGATTCCGGTGAGATCACAGTGTATACAGCACTGGAAGACGAGCAGGTGTCAGATTATCTGGCAAAGTTTAGTGAAACATATCCGGACATTACGGTAAACGTAGTCCGGGAATCTACGGGAATCATTACGGCAAAGCTGATAGCAGAGAAGGATAACCCTCAGGCAGATCTGGTATGGGGCACAGCAGCTTCCTCTATGATGGTATTGGACGATATGGGAGCTCTGGAACCCTATGAGCCGGAAGGCTGTGACCGGATCCTGCCCCAGTTTAAATCCGACAAAGAAGTGCCTACCTGGGTGGGAATCGACGCATGGGAAACCGCCTTTGTGGTAAATACAGAAGAGCTGAAGAAGCTTGGTATGGAGCCGGAGGAGATCAAATCTTACGAGGACCTGCTGGATCCAAGACTGAAAGGCCAGATCGTTATGTCCAACCCCAACTCTTCGGGAACGGGATTTTTAACTGTATCTGCCATCCTTCAGCTAAAGGGAAAGGATTCAGAAGCAGGCTGGGATTACCTGGATCAGCTTCATGAAAATATTGCCCAGTATGTACATTCCGGTTCCAAACCGGCCAAGATGGCGGCTTCCGGAGAATGTGCAGTAGGAATCAGCTTTGGATATGCAGGAATCAGCCAGAGAGACAAAGGCGCTCCGGTGGAAGTGATCTTTCCTGAGGAAGGCTCCGGATGGGACCTGGAGGCCAATGCCCTGATGAAAAAAGAGGAGATTAATCCGGCAGCTTATACTTTCCTGGACTGGGCTATTTCTGACGAGGCTATGGACCTGTACCGGGTGAATTACCCTATTGTCACCGTAGAGAATACAGGCACCTATGAAGGCTATGACAGCAACCCTCTGGACCAGCTGATTGATAATGACTTTTCCTGGGCTGCAGAGAATCGCGAGAATATCTTAAATGAGTGGATGGAGAAATACGACAGCAAATCGGAAGCAGAATCATAGGAAGGGGATTGAAAGATGGCATTTTTATCTGTGAAAAATATCGTGAAAAAATTCGATACACAGACTGCTCTGAATAATGTAAACGTGGACATAGAAAAAGGGGAGCTGGTCAGTATCCTGGGACCCTCGGGCTGCGGAAAGACCACCCTTCTGCGGATTATTGCAGGGCTGGAGACTCCCGATATGGGACAGGTATTTATTGATGGAAAGGACTGTACCCAACTGCCTCCTTCCAAAAGAAACTTCGGCATTGTCTTTCAGTCTTACGCCCTGTTTCCTCATATGACCGTGGAGCAGAATCTGATGTTTGGATTGAACCAGCAGAAGCATCTGTCAAAAGAGGAGCGGAAAGAACGGGCCAGGGAGGTACTGGAAATGGTGGATCTTTATGACCATCGGAAAAAATATCCCTCTCAGCTTTCCGGAGGACAGCAGCAGAGGATCGCTCTGGCCAGAGCCATCTCCCTGAAACCGGCCTTTCTCCTTCTGGACGAGCCCCTGTCTGCCCTGGACGCCAAGGTCCGGGTAAAACTTCGGGCCGAGATACGCAGGATCCAGAAAAAGCTGGGGATTACCACTATCCTGGTCACCCATGACCAGGAAGAAGCCCTGACGATGGCGGATAAGATCGTGGTCATGAATAATGCAGTAGTGGAACAGATCGGTACGCCGAAAGAGATCTACAATGCTCCAAAGACGGCCTTTACTGCCAACTTTATCGGCACCATGAATCTGTATCAGCAGGACAGAACTGCCTGGGGCGTCCGCCCGGAACTGATCGGGATCACCAGGACTGCCAAAGCGGGAGACCCGGCATATTTAAAAGGAACTGTGGAGGAAATTGAGTTTCGGGGAGCCCTTACCCGGATTTATGGAAGATTGGAAGAGAGCGGGGAAACCGTCTGTGCGGATATGGATTCCCACCTGGAGGAAACCCTCTGTCTGAAGGAAAAAGAAGAGGTATTTTTCCATATTCCCCAGTCCGGAATCATCCGGTATCCGGGTCAGAAAGGAGCAGAAAGGAATACGGCATGAAGAGAATAAGAGATTGGAAACTGTATCGAAACCCGGGAAATATCCTGATGTTTTGTATGACCCTGGCCTTTGTGGTCATTCTAATCTGTCCCCTGTTTGCATTGTTTTCCAAGGCTTTTCTCACAGCTTCCGGAGAGTTTGCAGGGCTGGAAAATTATATGAAATACTTTTCTACTCCGGCCCTGTCCGTATCTATTAAAAATACCATGGTGGTGTCCCTGGCCGCCGCTGTGATGGGAACCCTGCTGGGATTCCTTTACGCTTACGGTCTGACCAGAACAGGGATAAAGGGAAAAATTTTTTTCCGGTATGTGGCCATGATCCCGCCGTTTCTCCCCACAGTGGTACACGGACTGAGTCTGGTCTACCTTTTCGGAAACCAGGGAATCATTACCGGGCTGGGCTGGGACATCGGCCTTTACGGAAGGACAGGGATCATTCTGTCAGAGATCATCTATACCTTCCCTCAGGCCTTTCTCATGTTTTCCATTGCCCTGAACTATGCAGACGGCAGGCTGTATGAGGCAGCGGACAGCATGGGCTGCAGCTCTCTGAAGAAGTTTACCCACATTACCCTTCCTTCGGTGCGCTATACCCTGATCAACAGTCTGTTTGTATGCTTTACCCTGGCCTTTACAGACTTTGGTGCTCCCAAGGTGCTGGGAGGAAATTACAACGTTCTGGCTACTGATATCTATAAGCAGGTAGCCGGGCAGTTTAATATGAATATGGGGGCTGTAGTGGGAACTCTCCTGTTGATACCGGCGGTGATCAGCTTTGGCGTGGACCGGGTGGTGTCAGGAAAAAACAATGACGGGATCAGCTCCAAAGCCCAGGCGCTGAAGATTAAGAAATGCGGGACAAGGGACGGTGCTTTCTATCTGATATGCGGAGGGATTTCCCTGTGCCTGCTCAGCCTTGTGGCGGTTTTATTTGTGGGAGCCTTTACGAAATACTATCCCTATGATCTGGGATTTACCCTGGAAAATTTCCGGTTTAATCCTTCTACAGGAGGGATCCAGAGCTATCTGAATTCTATTGAGATGAGTCTGCTGACAGCTGTTTTAGGGACAATTTTCGCTTTTATCTACGCTTATTTTATTGAGCGGGGAAAGTGTACCGGAGTTTTCAAAAATACGGGACGGATGTTATCCTCTCTGCCTCTGGCACTGCCGGGAATGGTAATCGGTCTGGGTTTTATATTCTTCTTTAACCAGAAGGAGAATCCCTTGAATTTTATCTACGGAACGGTGATGATCCTGGTCCTGGCCAATATGGTCCACTTCTACTCGGTGCCCTTTGTAACCGCCAGCAGCGCACTGAAAAAGCTGGACAGAGAGTATGAAAATGTGGCGGACAGCCTGAAGATCCCCGGGTGGAAAACCTTCTGCAAAGTGGTAGTTCCCCTGTCACTGCCGGCAGTGCTGGAGATTTTCATGTACTATTTTATGAATTCTATGGTGACGGTGTCTGCTGTGGTATTCCTGTACAGCGCCCAGTTTAAGATTGCTTCCATTGCCATTACCCATATGGAAGAGGCAGGGGACATTGCCCAGGCTGCGGCTATGAGTCTTCTGATCCTGTTTATTAATGTGGCGGCAAGAGGAATCTACGAGGCATGCAGGAAGATCAGCAGCCGGGAAAGGACTGCCCGGTCTGCAGCAGGAAAAGCCAGGATCCATTTCTTAAAAACAAGAACACAGAGCAGTCTGTGAATTATAAACATAATGGAGGAAAATGTAATGAAAGTATTTTGCTTAGGAGCAGCAGGAAGAATCAGCAGAGAATCTGCACTGGATCTGGTCCAGTATTCAGATTTTGAGAAGATTACTATTGGAGACTACAATTAT
>DVGR01000070.1 GCA_018712605.1 Candidatus Choladousia intestinigallinarum | reverse complement strand
CCGTATGAGCATGGAGGGCGATAGCCCAGAATGCGAATACGGGTAGGATTGCGGGAGCGCCAAAGGCGCGGAGCAATCCGTGGCTTTTATGCGTGGTGATGCCTGCGCCAGCAGGCATGTAAGTTTACTCTCTAGGAACAAAGTTTCCTATAGAGTAAAAGCTCCGCATGGATCGCATTGCGGCGGATAAGAAAATTTTTATATCCCATTTATTAAACAGTAAAAATAGACAATCAGTCGAAAAAATCAAACGATTGACTAAAAGATTGTTTTGATAGAAATACACAAAATTATGAATAGTGCCAGATAAAGATTGATTTAAAATAGAATTTATTATATATTATGGTTATGAAACCTGTGGGAGAAATGGGCGCTTCCTGCAGAAGGAGCGGTTCAATAAGTCAAACGTTTGACTAAACGGAGGAAGTATTTTGGATGAGAAATTAATTGTGGAGCTTAAGGATATCCGGAAGGAATTTCCGGGGGTGGTGGCTTTGGATCGTGTGAATATGAAGATTTGCGCAGGAAGAGTCCACGCATTAGTGGGGGAGAACGGAGCTGGAAAATCCACGCTGATGAAGATCCTGTCCGGTACATACACCAGCTATGACGGTGAAGTGCGGATTGACGGAAAAACGGTTCATATGAAAAGTGAGAAGGAAGCCTTTGAACATGGGATTTCTATTGTGGCCCAGGAGCTGAATTACGTCCCGGAGCTTACCATTGCCGAGAATCTTTATATAGGGCGGGAGCCGAAGAGGGGTAAGTGGTTTGTGGACAGAAAGAAGAGGCTGCGGGATTGCCGTGCTTTGCTGGAAATGATGGGCCTGGAGTACGATCCCAATGAGCAGATGGGAAATCTCAGCGTGGCCCAGCGGCAGATGATCGAGATTGTAAAATCTCTCTCCAGAAATGCCAGAGTAATTATTATGGATGAGCCTACCTCGGCTTTGACCAGTAAGGAAGCGGAGATTTTGTTCAGGAAAATTGCGGAGCTGAAGGAAAAAGGGATTGCTTTTGTTTTTATTTCCCACCGTCTGAACGAGGTTTTTGAAATCTGCGATGAATACACGGTGCTACGGGATGGAAAATGGATTACTTCTGGGCTGCTGCAGGATGTGACCCAGGACGGTTTGATTTCCATGATGGTGGGGAGAGATATTGAGGATATATATCCCAAGCTTCCAAAGCATGGAGAGCAGGCGGTTCTTTCTGTAAAAAATCTTACCAGTGAGGGAGTGTTCAGGAACGTTTCCTTTGACGTTCATGCCGGGGAGATTTTCGGGTTTGCAGGTATGATGGGAGCGGGGAGGTCTGAGATTGCCCGCAGTATATTTGGCATGGATTCCTACGATTCCGGCAGCATTTTTCTGGATGGGAAAGAAAAGAGATTTCGTTCTATACAGGAAGCGATCCGGGGCGGAGTGGCTATGATCACGGAGGACAGGGGAAGCTATGGGTTTGTAGGGGTGAGATCCATTGAAGATAATATTGCCCTTCCTAATCTGGATTTTTTTGCTGCGGGGGGATGGCTGCGGCATAAGGAGATACGGGAGAGATCCCAGGATATTTTCCGCAGACTTTCTATAAAGGCGCCGGGGATCCAGACGAATGTGGGTACTCTTTCTGGGGGGAACCAGCAAAAAGTGGTGTTGGCAAAATGGCTGGTGAGGAATGTCAGATTCCTGATACTGGATGAACCTACCCGTGGAATTGATGTGGGGGCCAAGCAGGAAATATACAGCTTGATCACTGAACTCTCAAAACAAGGGATGGCGATTTTGCTGATTTCCTCTGATATGCCGGAGGTGCTTTCGATGAGCCACCGAATCGGAGTGGTGGCCAAGGGCGAAATCATAGGGGTGCTCTCTCACGAAGAGGCCAGCCAGGACAAAGTAATGAAAATGATTGTGGAGGCAAAATAGGATGAAAGAAAATAAGAAAAATGCGGCGCTGTTTTACAGAAAATACGGAATTGTACTGATACTGGTTCTCTTGTTTGTTGTATCCGCCCTGGTAAATCACAATTTTTTAAAACCCCGCAACCTGATCAATATCCTGACGCAAATTTCCGTGGTGACGATTATTGCCTGCGGTGAGGAAATGCTGATTGTCTCGGGTCTGATCGATTTATCAGCGGGTCTGATCTGTACAGGTTCTGCCTGCTTTGCGGCGGGAGTTCTGGTGGAAACGGGATCTGTGGGGGCAGCCATTCTTACGGGGCTTGGGTTCGGCGCAGCCTGCGGCTGGATCAATGGCTTTCTGGTGACGAAATTTAAACTGCAGGCATTTATTGCCACTCTGGCCATGACGAATGTGGTAAAAGGCGCTGTGCAGCTTTATACCAATGGACAGGCGATCAGCGGAGTAGAGAAGATTGAGTGGCTGGGTCATTACAGAGTGGGAGGTTTTGTGCCGCTGCCGGTTATTATTATGCTTCTCTGTGTGGCGGCTATAGCGATTCTCATGAAACATACCAGTTTGGGACTTTTGATTTACGCCATAGGCGGAAATGAAAAGGCGGCTATAGCATCAGGGATTAATACGAACCGAACGAAGCGGATTATTTTTACTTTGTCCAGCCTTCTTACGGGATTGGCCGGAGTTGTGCTGATGGCCAGGCTGGTAGCAGGGATGCCTTCCGTGGGCGAAGGATACGAATTTGATGCAATTACTGCGGTGGTAGTAGGAGGTACCAGCTTCCTGGGGGGAATCGGAAGCGTCACAGGGGCTTTAATCGGATCTATTATAGTGGGTTTGATTAACAATATCCTGAATCTGCTTCATGTATCCACTCAATATCAGTTGATTGTAAAAGGCCTTCTGATTGCAGGCGCTGTGATCATAGACACCATGACAAAGGAAGATAAAAAGAGCATGTAATCTGCGCAGGGCAGATCACATAGAGAAAAAAGGAGGACAAGAAGATGATGAAGAAAAGCATGAGTATCCTGTTGACAGCGGCTTTGGCGGCAGCTATGGGAACCACCGCATTAGCGGCGGAGGATTCCTTCCTGGTGGGATTCGCCAACAACTCAGACACCTATAACTACTGCGCAAAATTCCGGGCTTATCTCCAGGAGGCTGTGGAGGCCAAGGGAATTGAGATTATGGTGACGGATGCCGGAGGCGACACAAATGTGCAGAATGGGCAGATTGATGATTTTATTGTACAGAATGCCAATGCGGTATCTGCCATCAGCAATGATCTGGACGGATCAGTTCCGGCTCTGAACGCAGCCATAGACGCCGGAGTTCCCTATGTTTCTTTCCTGACTTCCGTAAATGGCGGGGACGATTATGAAGGCTACATCTATGTGGGTTCTCCCAATGTGGATGCCGGAACGGCTCAGGGCGAATATCTGGTGGAGGTACTTCCTGAGGATGCAAAGATTCTTTATTTCACGGGAGAACCCAATGACCAGCAGTATATTGACCGGAAACAGGGGCTTACGGACGCTCTGGCAGCAAGGGACGACATTGAGATTCTGGACGAATATAATGTGCAGAATTCCAAGGATTTAGGCATGAGCACTACGGAAGACTGCCTGATGTCTTATGACAGCTTCGATGCTATTGTGTGCCAGAACGATGATGCGGCTCTTGGCGTTGTGCAGGCTTTGAAGTCTGCGGGTATGCTGGAAGATGTACTGGTGCTGGGAGTGGATGGAAGCGATGATGCTCTGGCTTCTATTAAAGCCGGTGAGCTTTCTATGACGGCTCTGCAGGATGCCAAAGGGCAGGCGGAGGCAGGAGCGGATATTTTCGCCCAGCTCCGGGACGGTGCGGATCCGGCGGAAATTGAGGATGTATATATTCCCTTCCAGATCGTAACTGCGGATAATGTAGATGAATACCTGGACGGAGAAGGGGGAGCTGAAGAGACGGAGGCAGTTTCTGAGGCGGCAGAATAAAGAAGAAAGGGCACAGAGATAGCAGAGGATGAGAGACATGAAATATAAGGATTCTTCACTTCCGATAGAGGAGCGGGTTCGTGATCTGATGGGGCGGATGTCCTTTGAACAGAAGATTGATCAGATTACCTGCCTGGTTACCATTACGCCGGATATTCCGGACTTTAAAGAGTATATTCCAAACGGAATCGGCAATGTAGGGGCATTTACTACGGCGGACAGCGTTGAGAAAATTGTGGAGTATGCTGACACACTTCAGCATTATCTGGTGGAGGAGACGGAGCTGGGGATTCCTGCCCTCATCCACTGTGAGGCCAGCGCAGGGGCTCAGTTTACAGAGGCGGATGTGTTTCCCAGCGCAGTGGCTCAGGCGTCCACTTTCGATCCTTCGGTTATCTCGGAAATGGCCGGGGTGATTCGGGAGCAAATGTACCATGTGGGGTTTAGACAGGCCCTCTCTCCTGTAGTGGATATTGCCCGGGATCCCCGCTGGGGGAGAACCACAGAGACATACGGGGAAGACCCTGCCTTAACCTCGGCCATGAGTGTGGCTTATGTAAAGGGGCTGCAGACAGAGGATATGAGAAAAGGCCTTGTGTGTACGGAGAAGCATTACGTGGGACACGGCATTACAGAAGGCGGGCTGAATATGGGACGGAATCCTGTGTCGGACCGGGAGCTTCGGGAGGTACACGCCAAACCTTTTCAGGCGGCTATTACAGAGGCGGGGCTGGGGAGCGTGATGAGTTCCTACTGCAATCTGGACGGGGAACCTGTGACAGGATCCAGAAAACTGCTGACCGATCTTTTGAGAGGGGAGATGGGATTTGAGGGAATCGTAGTTTCGGATTACATTGCGGTGGATCGGCTGGTGGCGCCCTTTCATGTGGCGGAGAATTTTACAGAGGCGGGAATCCGCTGCCTGAAGGCAGGGTTGGATGTGGAATATCCAAGGCCGAAAGGATTCAGCTATAAAATGCGGCAGGCCCTGGAAGAGGGAAAGCTTGCCATGGAGGATATAGATCAGGCGGTACGGCGGGTGCTGACCACTAAGATGAAGCTGGGACTATTTGAGAACCCTTACCCTGATCTTGAGAGACTGAAAGCGTCGCTTCACAGAGAAAGCACAGACAGATTAAATGAAAAGATGGCTATGGAGAGCTTTACTCTGCTGAAAAATAAAAACCAAGTGCTTCCTCTCTCGAAGGAGCCCAAAAAGATTGCGGTGATCGGTCCCCACGGCCATAGCCTCAGAAGCTATTTTGGCACGTTTTCCTATCCGGCATCTCTGGATATGACCATGGCTAGGGAAGAGGACGGACAGATTTTTGAAGAGCCGGGGCTGATTATCTATGACATTGAACAGGAATATGTGGGACAGGTTAGAAACGTAAGCCCCAGGCTTGAAAGACGCCTGAAAAAGGAGTTTTCAAAATCCAGGACTTTATATGAGGCTTTAAAAGAATATCTGCCCGAGTCTCAGGTGACGTACGCCAAAGGAATCAATGCGGCCGGCACGGATCTCGGAGGGGTGCAGGAGGCATTGAATTTAGCGGGGGAAGCTGATATAGTAATACTAACCCTTGGGGGGAAGAACGGATGGGGGATTACTTCCACGGTGGGAGAAGGCGTGGATTCTACGAAGATTGATCTTCCGGGACGCCAGGAGGAATTTGCCAGAGCTGTTTATGAGCTGCACAAAAAAACAGTGGTGCTCCATTTCGACGGCCGGCCGCTGTCTAATGAATATGTGGCATCGCACTTTGACGCTATTTTGGAGGTGTGGCAGCCTGGGCTTATGGGCGGACAGGCTCTGTGCAAAGTTCTCTTTGGAGAGTACAGTCCGGCGGGAAGACTGCCGGTAACGGCAGCCAGAAATGAAGGACAGCTTCCAGTGTATTACGGGCTTCCGAGGGGCTCGGGATACGTGGGGGCCGGCTGCACCGGCATGATACGGAATAAAAATGGTTATATCAACGATACGGCTTTCCCGCTGTATTATTTTGGGCATGGACTTTCCTATACTGATTTTGCCTATGAGGATCTTCAGGTAGAAAATGAAAAGGCGGCGCCCTGGGAAAATGTGAAAGTCTCCTTGAATGTCACCAACACGGGAGAGTGTGACGGAGATGAGGTGGTTCAGCTCTACGTGTCGGATGATGTGGCGTCTATGGTGCGGCCGTCCATGGAGCTGGCAGGCTTTTACAGGGTATCCCTGAAAAAAGGGGAGACTAAGAGAATTTGGTTTGAGATGAAGGTTTCCCAGTTCGCCTTTTTGAATCAGGACATGGAGTGGATGGTGGAAAAAGGCAGCATGACTCTTCTGGCGGGAGCTTCCTCCTGCGATATCCGTCTCAAGGGACATTTTGAGATTAAAGAAACGAAAATTGTAGATGGAAGGACACGGGGATTTTATGCCCGGGCAGGAGAGACAGGATGAAATTTACGAATGGCTTTTGGTTGGTAAAAGAAGAGTACACACCCAGATATGTGCGGGATATTTATGAGGTGGAAGAGGAATCCCGGGAAGTAAAAATGTATGCACCCTACAAAAAGATTGAGGGAAGGGGCGATACCCTCAATACAGGGATGATGACCTATACCGTTACAGCTCCAGCTCCAGATGTATTGGGAATACGGATGCAGAACCATGCTGGAAACTATGTGACAGAGCCGTATTTCAGGCTGGATAAGGGGGAAGAAATAAGACCTCTGGTGAGCCGGATAGAAAATCGGTATGAGATTCGTTCCGGCAAATTGTCCCTTCTTTTTCAGACTGGGAACCCGGAGATGACCTTTGAAGCGGAGGGGAGAGAGCTTACCTGCATAAAACCCAAGACGACAGCTATGATGAGACACAGAGAGGGGAAGGAATATCTGGTGACGGGTCTGAACCTGGGAGTGGGGGAATTGGTCTATGGACTGGGAGAGCGCTTTACCGCCCTGGTGAAGAACGGACAGAGTGTGGAGATCTGGAATGAGGACGGAGGAACCTCCAGTGAGATTGCCTACAAAAATATTCCTTTTTATTATACCAGCGGCGGCTACGGCGTATTTGTCAACCATCCCGGGAAGGTGAGCTTTGAGGTGGCCAGCGAAAAGGTGGAGACCGTACAGTTTTCGGTAGAAGATCAGGAGCTGGAGTATTTCCTGATTTATGGGCCGGATCCCAAAAGTATTCTGGAGAAATATACGGCGCTGACCGGAAGGCCGGCTCCCCTTCCTGAATGGTCTTTTGGGTTATGGCTGACCACATCCTTTACCACAGATTATGATGAACAGACAGTAAACAGCTTTATTGACGGTTTTGAAAGCAGGAATATTCCTTTGAGTGTCTTTCACTTTGATTGTTTCTGGATGAAGGGATTTGAGTGGTGCAACTTTATCTGGGATGAAACCATGTTTCCGGATCCGGCGGGGATGCTGAAGCGTCTTCATGACCGGGGGCTTAAGATCTGCGTGTGGATCAATCCCTATATTGCCCAGAAGTCGCCCCTTTTTAGAGAGGGAATGGATGCCGGCTATTTGGTAAAAAGAAAGGATGGACGTGTCTGGCAGTGGGATTTATGGCAGGCAGGCATGGCTCTTGTGGATTTTACGAATCCGGAGGCTGCGGCCTGGTACCGCTCGAAGCTGAAGGCGCTGCTGGATATGGGCGTGGACTGCTTTAAGACAGATTTTGGTGAGAGGGTTCCTGTGGATGTGTGCTGGTATGATGGGAGCGACCAGGAGAAGATGCACAACTACTACTCCTATCTTTATAATCAATGCGTGTTTGAGCTGCTGACAGAAGAAAAAGGCCCGGGTGAAGCGGTCCTGTTTGCCAGAAGCGCCACGGCAGAGGGGCAGAAGTTCCCTGTACACTGGGGCGGGGATTCCACCAGCCAGTATGTTTCCATGGCGGAGACTTTGCGGGGCGGACTTTCTCTGGCGGACAGCGGATTTGCTTTTTGGAGCCATGATATAGGCGGATTTGAGGATGACGGCTCAGCGGATTTGTATAAAAGATGGGTGGCTTTCGGGCTCCTGTCTTCTCACAGCAGACTTCATGGCTCCGGTTCCTACCGGGTTCCGTGGAAGTATGATGAGGAAGCCTGTGAAGTGCTGAGGTTCTTTGTGGAGCTGAAGAGTAAATTGATGCCCTACCTGCGCAGCCTGTCCGCAGAAGCGTATGAAAGAGGAATTCCGCTGATGCGTCCTATGCATCTGGAATTTCCGGAAGATCCCGCCTGCGGGTATCTGGATCAGCAGTATATGCTGGGGGATCGGCTTTTGGTTGCGCCGGTATTTTCGCCTGACGGCTGGCAGAGGTTCTATTTGCCGGAGTGGGACTGGGTGCATCTGCTGAGCGGTCAGAAGCTTTCCGGCGGCAGATGGCACCGGGAACAGTACGATTATTTCAGTCTTCCGCTGTATGTCCGGGAAGGGGATTCTCTGCTGGAATTGGCTGGAGGGCGCTAGGAAGAGAAAGGATTAAAAATACAAAGACATCCAGGATTTCTGGCATAGGGATAGAGATACGGCAAAAGAAAAGGCTCTCTCGGGAATTCGGGGCTATAAATAGCCAGAATCCTGAGAGGTCCTTTTAAATTTTATAACGAAAAGCTATCGGTATATCAGGGATGTTTGGCTTCGGTTTTCAGTGAAAGAGCGATCTTTTCCGGGGTGATGGGAAGCTCCCGGTGCCATACGCCGGTGGCCCGGTAGATGGCGTGAGTCAGGGCGGGAGCCGGTGTGTTGATTACGATTTCACCGATGGATTTTGCTCCGAAAGGCCCGGTGGGCTCGTAGCTGTGTTCAAATTCCACCTTCAAGGTTCCTATATCCAGGCGTGTGGGCAGCTTATACTGCATAAAGGATGAGCCCATGGGACGTCCTTTCCGGTCATAGCGCACGTCCTCCGTAAGTGTATGGCCGATGCCCTGCACGATGCCGCCCTCTGTCTGAATCCTGGCCAGAGCCGGATTGACCGGGATGCCGCAGTCCACTACAGCCATATAGTCTAAAATCGTTACCAGGCCGGTTTCTTTATCCAGCTCGATCTCTGCCATCCCCACCATAAAGGGCGGCGGAGAGATGGGGGAAGAGTGGCTTACGGTGACCTCCAAAGCCTGGGTGCTGTTCACCTGGGATTTATAACCGATTTCTTCCAGGGAGACTGTTTTGCCGGTATCCAGCCTCCGTACCTGTTTGCCTTCAAAGACAGTCTCCTGGGGGCTGCAGCCGAGAAGTTCGGCTGCGGTGGAGCGGATCTTTTCTTTAAGCTGGGAGCATGCTCTTTCTACGGCTTTTCCTGTGATATAAGTGGTGGAAGAAGCGTAGGAGCCGGAGTCATAGGGGGAGCTATCCGTGTCTGCCCCGAAAACCGCCACGTCCTCCACCTGGCAGTCCATACATTCCGCAGCCATTTGGGCCAGAATCGTATCGCAGCCTGTTCCCATATCTGCAGCGCCGATAATGAGATTGTATGTACCGTCTTCGTTCAGCTTCAGGGTGGCGGACCCTACGTCCACATTGGAAATACAGGAGCCCTGCATGGCCATGGCCACTCCCGCAGCCCGCACCTTGCCGTTGCCCATATCCCGGACTGGGTATTTTTCTTCCCAGCCAAACATTTTCCTGCAGTGCTCCATACAGCGGTCCAGGGCGCAGGCGTTGGCTGGTTCATTGTAATACGCCGGCATCTGCATTCCCTCTTTTACCATGTTGATATCCCGGAGGGCGGTGGGATCTATGGAAAGCTGTTCTGCCAGTTCGTTTACGGTTGTCTCCAGAGCGTAAATGCCCTGGGTGGCCCCATAGCCCCGGTAGGCGCCGGCTGCCTGGAGATTGGTATAAACCACATCGTAGCCGAATCGGTAAGCCTCCAGATTCCCTGTGTACAGGGGGATGGATTTATGGCCGGAAAGTCCTACGGTGGTAGGTCCATGTTCCCCGTAAGCGCCTGAATTGGAAAGAGTATAGAGATCGATTCCACGAATGCGCCCGTCCTTGTCGGCTCCCAGCCGGACACGGATTTCCATTTCATGGCGGGGCGAACCTGCGATCTGGGATTCTTCTCTTGAGTAAATCAGCTTGGCGGGACGGCCTGTTTTCATGGTGACAAAGGCTGGATAGACTTCGCATACAGCCGTCTGTTTGGCTCCGAAGCCGCCGCCGATCCTGGGTTTTTCCACCCGGATGCGGCTCATGGGGATTCCAAGGGCCCTGGACAGAATGCGGCGGCAGTGAAATACAATCTGCGTAGAGGAGATTACATGGAGACGGCCGTAGCGGTCCAGCTCCGTGTAGGTGCGGAAAGTTTCCATCATAGCCTGACTGAATGCCTTCGTGTGATAAGTGCGGTCAAGGACAATGTCACACTGGGACAGAACCTCGTCCACATCCCCATCGCTGTTTACGTCACTGGCCACCAGATTGCGCCGGCTGTCTCCGCCTACGGGACAAGGAGGGAACCAGTCCTCTTCAGGATGAACCAGGACTGGATGGTCCTTGGCAGTGCGGAAATCCAGGACAGGCTGCAGGATCTCATATTTTACCTTAATCAGCTTCATGGCTTTCAGGGCGGCCTTTTCCGTCTCCGCAGCAATGATAGCCACTGCGTCTCCGGCAAACCTTACATGGCGGTCCAGAATCAGACGGTCATAGGGAGAAGGTTCAGGATAAGTTTGTCCGGCAATAGTGAAACGGTTCTTTGGTACATCCTCCCAGGTATAGACGGCCGCAACACCGGGAACTTTCATGGCTGCGTCTGTGCGGATCTCCTGAATCACAGCATTGGCGTGGGGAGAGCGGAGAATTTTGACCACAAGGGCATCCTTTGGGGTAATATCGTCCAGATAGACGGGCTTACCCAGCAGAAGCTGCATGGCATCCTTTTTACGAACCGGCTTATTAACTGATTTATATTCTTTATGCTCCATGGCTGCCTCCTTTTTTTCCACGGCTTAAGAGATAGCTGCGGATCCCCCGAAGCTGCCCTTCATAGCCGGAGCAGCGGCACAGATTGCCTGAAAGATAAGCAAGGATCTCTTCATCTGTAGGGTCCGGGTTTTCCCGAAGAAGGGCGATGGTGTTCATGACAAATCCGGGATTGCAGAAACCGCATTGATCCGCTCCCTGATCGGCAATAAATCCCGCAAAGTCCGCAGCCTCTTCCTGGAGACCCTCCAGAGTCTGAATCTGGTGTCCTGCGGCACGGGCGGCCAGCAGGGAACAGGAGAGAATAGGAGTGCCGTCCATGAGAACGGTGCACAGGCCGCAGTTGGAAGTCTCGCAGCCGCGTTTGACGCTGAAGCAGCCGTGATCTCTCAGAAAATCTATAAGCAGAAGCCCGGGATCAATCTGATCAGTAAGGGGTCTGCCGTTTAACGTAAGTTTTATTTCCATTTTTCGATCCCTCCCAGTTCCAAAAGGCTTCGCCTTGTAAGTACTTCTGTAAGGTGGGTGCGGTAGGCTGCGCTGCCCCGGAGATTGGTTCCTGTGGGGACGTGCTGCGCAGCGTAGGCTGCGAAAATCCCGGCCTTTTCCAGGGTAATCCCCCCATCAAGGATTCCTTCCCGGTCGGGAATCACCATGGCTCTGGCAGGGCGCGCGCCGATGACGGCCCGGTATTGTCCGTCTACCCGGGAGAAGGCGCAGGTAAGTACAGGAAAATCTGTGCGCTGGTTCCGCATGGACTGATAGACGAAAACGCCGTCCTTTTTTTGAATCAGGATCCGGAGAAGCAGATCGTTGTCACGTTTCATGGAAACAAATCTCTCCAAGGGGACCACCCCTCCGTGATACAGTTCCACGGATGTCTCCATGGAAAGAAGGAAGGTCAGTACGTCTGAGAAACCGAATCGCCCCCACACGCTTCCGCCGACAGTGGCCATATTGCGGAACTGGACGCCTACGATGTCCTGGACCGCCCGGGCGGCAGCTCCATTGGTATAATTGTTCAGGCCTGGATGCAGTTCCATCTGGCGGAGCGTGGCCATGGCGCCGATGGAGAATCCTTCTGCCGTCTCTTCGATAGCGTTAAGGCCCAGGCGGCACAGATCTACGGCAGTGCCTACTGTATTGCCGGACATCTTAAGCCACATCATTCCCCCGAGAATACGGGTACTTTTTTTCTGGTTTAACAGATACGCTTCCTCCAGGCTCTCTGCCTGGATATAATTTTGAATATTCATCATGGCAAAATTCCTTTATCTTTTATCCATACAAAACCGTCTGCGGCGTAAAAAACAGTAATCTTTAACTGGAGCGTTATGTATGTAGTATAGCAGGATGCCTTGATTTTGGGAAGGGAAATTGCTATAATCCCGTTATAGTTATAAAACAACAACGATAAGGAGAAGTACGCATGAAGATGAAAAAAGTTCTATCTATGTCCTTGGCTATGACACTGGCGCTATCCCTGACAGCTCCAGGCTGGGGAAAGGAGGCAAAAGCAGCAGAAACGGCCTACCCCGTCACCGTGACGGATCAGGCGGGACGTGAAGTCACTATTGAAGAAGAGCCCCAAAGTCTGGTCAGCGGGTATTATATTTCCACTAGCCTGCTGATCGCCTTAGATTTGGATGAAAAGCTGGTGGGGATTGAGGCCAAGGCGGACAGCCGCCCCATCTATTCTCTCAGTGCGCCGCAGCTTTTGGATCTTCCCAATGTAGGGTCGGCCAAAGTGTTTGACCTGGAGGGCTGTGCGGCCTTGGAGCCGGATCTTGTGATCCTGCCTCTGAAGCTTCAGGATGCGGCAAAGACTCTGGAGGAACTGGGGATAGACGTACTCCTGGTAAACCCGGAGGATCAGGGTCTGCTGGAAGAGATGACGGAGCTGATAGGAACGGCCACCAATACGCAGGCGCAGGCGCAGGCTCTTCTGGATTTTTCATCAGCCCAGGAAGAGCGGCTCTCGGAAGCCCTGGCAGAAGCGGACAAGCCTCTGGTATATCTGGCGGGCAATTCAGATTTTCTCTCCACAGCCGGGGAGGCGATGTATCAGTCAGATATGATCCGCATGGCGGGAGGCGCCAATGCTGCTTCTGAGATTACAGACACTTATTGGGCCAATGTCAGTTATGAGCAGGTGCTGGCCTGGGATCCCCAGTATATCATCCTGGCTTCAGATGCTTCCTATACTCCCCAGGACGTTTTGGAAGATCCCAACCTGGAGGGCTGTGCGGCTGTAGAAGAAGGCAACGTCTATCAGATTCCAGGAAACGCCGAAGCCTGGGACAGCCCTGTTCCCAGCGGTATTTTGGGAGCTGTGTGGCTTTCCTCTCTCCTGCATCCCCAGGAATGTCCGCAGGAGGAAGGTCAGGCTGTAATGGATGAGTATTATGGGACCTTCTACGGATTTACATACAGTGAAAGTTAAGGTATTCTGCGCAGCCGGGTTGATTCTGATGATTTTCCTGGCTGCAGCTAGTTTATTTACAGGAAGATATCCTCTGTCTTTTGGCGCTCTTCTTGCTGGGGATGAGATGCAGCGGAGGGTGTTTTTTACCCTTCGGGTCAGCCGCACGGCCGCAGGGCTTGTGGGGGGATTTGCTCTTGGAACGGCGGGCTTTGTCTACCAGACCGTATTTTCGAATCCTCTGGCCTCGCCGGATGTGATCGGAGTTTCCTCAGGAGCCAGCGCTGGGGCGGCGGTGGGAATCCTTTTCTTTTCCGGGGCTTTTGCAGTGACTGCCTGGGCCTTTGTGGGGGCTTTGGCAGCCGTGGGGCTGGCGCTGGCCCTTTCCTTCCTGGATCGGACGGGCAGGCATGGCACCATTGTTCTGGCAGGGATTGCCGTGCATTCTTTGGCCCAGACGGCGCTCATGTGCCTGAAGCTTACGGCGGATCCGGAGAGGGAGCTGGCCTCTATTGAATACTGGATTATGGGAAGCTTGAATGGAATCAGCGGTTACTCGGTGGGAGGGAACCTGATCCTCTGCCTGGTCTGTGCGGCTTTTTTGTTTCTTCTGCACCGGCAGATCCTGCTTCTTTCCGGGGATGAGGGAGAAGCCAGGATGCTGGGGGTTCCTGTGGGACGGATGCGTCTTCTGGTGCTTTTGGTGTCCACTCTTGCGGTGGCCTGTATCATCAGTATGTCCGGCCTTATCAGCTTTGTAGGGCTTCTGGCTCCCCACGGCGCCAGGATGCTGACTGGGAAAAGCAGTGCGGGAACCATGCTGCTAGGGGGAATTCTAGGGGCAATTCTCTTGATGGGAGCGGATATTCTGGCACGAAGCCTGTGGACGGCGGAGCTTCCGGTCAGTATTTTTACAAGTCTGCTGGGAGCGCCCTTTTTGATCTATCTGATTATAAGGGGGAGGAGAGGACCATGAGTTTCTTTTCGGCAGAGGATTTGTCAGCGGGCTACGGCAGTAAACGTGTGCTTAATAAAGTTTCCTTTCAAATGGAACCGGGCTGGGTGCTGGGAGTTCTGGGTGAAAATGGAAGCGGGAAAACTACATTAATGAAAGCTATATGCGGGATTCTTCCGCACCAGGGCCGATGCGTGCTGGCAAAAGAGACGCTTGAGGAATTGACGCCCAGAAAGCTTGCCAGGCTGTGCGGCTACATTCCCCAGCGCAGCGGGATTTCCATCGATCTTTCGGTGCTGGACGTGGCGCTTATGGGCTTTAACCCCTGGCTGGGGCTTTTGCAGCGTCCCACAGAAGAGATGAGACAAAAAGCTCTGTGGGGAATCCGGCAGGCGGGGCTTGCCGAGAGAGAAGAAGAGAACTATCAGCATCTAAGCGAAGGACAGAAGCAGCTCTGTATATTGGCCCGCACCCTGTCCGCTCCGGCATCCCTCCTTCTTTTGGATGAGCCGGAGAGCGCCCTGGATTTCCGGCACCGGTATAAAGCCATGGAGCTTCTGAAGGCTTGGGTCAAAGAAGAGCAAAGGGGAGTGATCGCTTCCCTCCATGACCCGTCTCTTGCGTTAAACTACTGTGACAGACTGCTGGTGCTGAGAGAAGGGAGGGCAGCGGCCTTCCTGAATCCAAGGGAAGACCCGCTGGAGGAAATGGAGAAGGCACTTTCGGCTGTCTACGGAACCATCAGCCTGCACCAATGCCGGGACAGGAAGGGGAAAGTATGTCTGGTAATGCTGAAGGAGCCTCAGTAAGTGTTTGAAGAAGGATTGAGAAGATGAAGGCAGTGACAAAGATTGTATTTTTAGATGAGAATGAGGAAAAATTTTTTGGAGAGGGACCCTGCCGGCTCCTGCGGGGTATTGAGAAGACGGGATCTCTGCGGGCCTCCGCCCAATCTATGGGAATGGCCTACACAAAAGCCCTGAAGATACTGAAACAGGCGGAGAGCGTTCTTGGTTTTCCTCTGACAGCCAGGAAGGCAGGGGGAAAAGACGGGGGAGGGAGCTGTCTTACAGAGCAGGGAAAGGAGTGGCTGGGAAAATATGAAAAATACCGGGATGCCTGCCAGGAGGCTAACCGCCGGCTGTATCTGGAATTCTTTTAAAAGCAGCGGAAGACGCCATCTGATTCTCACGGGAGGCAGGAAGAGCGGAAAGACCACCCTACTTGGAGAACTTGCGGGTTTTCTGGGGGAGGATCGGCCTGTTTGGGGGATTACCACCTGGGCCGAACCGGGAAAAGCCGTATATCTGCGGGACAACACAACCGGCCAAACCGCCCTGACCGGGATTTTTGATCCGGGACTGCCAGGTCCAGAGAACAGAATGCGGACCGTGGAAGAAGGATTTTTGGGGCTGGGGCTCCAGGCGCTTTCCCGGTGCGTCCAGGGTAAGAAAGAGTGGGCCGTTATAGATGAGATCGGCTATCTGGAATCAGGCTGTGAGAAATACTGCCAGGCGATCCGGGATTTGATGGAAAAAAAGAGGATAGCTGCTGTGGTACGCCGTCAATCTCTTCCTTTTTTAGAAGAGCTGTGCCGCCGCCGGGATGTGTTCCTGGTGGATTTGGATTCTCCCTTCTCACATCTTGGATGTGTGATCATGGCTTCCGGACAAGGAAAACGCTTCGGAGGAAATAAGCTGATGGCGGATTTTGGCGGAAAGCCATTGATTCAGTGGGGGCTGGATGCTTCGGAGGGAATTTTCGACTACCGTATGGTGGTGACCCGTCATCGGGAGATAGAGGAACTCTGCAGAAGCCAGAGAATTTCAGCTTGCTTTCACGACCTTCCTTTTCGCAGCGATACTGTGCGCCTGGGGCTTGAGGGGGCTCCGGCAGGGCTAAAAGGCATATTGTTTATTCCTGGAGACCAGCCTCTTTTAAAGAAGGAAACCGTGGTGTCTTTGGCTCTCTGCGCTTCTGCCTGTCCGGAGAGAATCTGGCGGGCATCCTGGGAGGGCCAAGGCGGATCCCCGGTACTGTTCCCAGCCTGGACGTTTCATGAGCTGCGGCATCTTACCCAGGGGCAGGGCGGAAGCCAGGTTATAAAGAGACATCCTGGGTGCGTGGGGCTGCTGCCTGTGAAGAACCCCGTGGAGCTGATGGATGCGGACAGGCAGGAGGATTTGAAGAGGTTAGAAAAATATTTGAGGCCATAAGAATATCTTGCCATCTCTTCTCTTTTCCGATATACTGACATTTATTCACGGCATTAAAATCACTGCCGGATGAATTAGAGGAAAGAGAGGCAAAAGAAAAATGAGCAGTATAACGAAAACCAATGATGAGCTCATGAAATTTGAGGGAAAACCCTCCTGGGGGGCCGCATTTCCCCAGGCCATGCAGCATGTACTGGCTATGCTGATTGGAAACATCACTCCGCCTATGCTGATTGCCGGAACCTGCGGCCTGACGGCTGAGGAGAAAATCATGCTGACCCAGGCCGCCATGATTATCGGCGGCATCACTACGCTGCTTCAGCTATTCCCTGTATTGGGCTTTGGCATGAAGCTGCCGAATGTTATGGGAGTGGCCTTCGCCTATATGCCCATTCTTACAATTATTGGAGAACAGTATGGGATTGGGGCGATCTTTGGCTCCCAGTTAGTAGCGGGCTTTGCGTCGATTTTTATTGGCATGTTTATCGGGAAGATCCGACGGTTTTTTCCGCCAATCGTCAGCGGTACGGTGGTTATGAGTATCGGACTGTCCCTGTATAAGACGGCTATCAGCTACATAGGCGGAGGAACTGCAGCCCAGAACAACGGCACCTTTGGCTCCGGGAAGTTCTGGCTTTTGGCCATTCTGACACTGGTTGTCACTCTGGCATGCAATTTTTTCGGCAAAGGGCTTTTAAAGGCATCGGGGATGCTGATTGGGATTTTAGTGGGATATGGTGCAGCTTTAGTTATGGGAGGCGTGGTCAGCTTTGCTGATTTTAATGCAGCCTCCTGGTTTGCTCTGCCCAGGCCCTTCTATTTTGGAATGGAGTTCCACGCAGACGCAATCTTGATGATGATTTTGATGTACATGGTTCAGGCAGTCCAGACCATTGGAGATGTTTCCTCCACGACCATGGGCGGTTTCGGACGTGAATGCACGGATCAGGAGCTGGGCGGCGCTATTAAAGGGCAGGGAATCTGCGGTATGATCGGAGCCTGCATCGGAGGGCTTCCCACAGATCCCTACAGCCAGAATGTAGGCCTGATCTGCACCACGAAGGTGGTAGCCAGACGTGTGTTTATGATGGTTGGCGTGATTATGCTGGCAGCAGGCATTTTCCCTAAATTCAGCGGTTTGATGGCCACTATTCCCCAGCCTGTACTGGGAGGGGCTACGGTTACGGTCTTTGCGGCTATTACCATGTCAGGCATCCAGCTTCTGAATGAGCAGCCTTTGAATTACCGGAACAGAATGATCGTGGGGATCGCCCTGGCCATTGGCCTTGGAATTGATGCGGCGCCGGATATTCTTCAGTTTGTGCCCCAGCTTTTCAGGAACCTTTTCGGAAGCTCCCTGGTGGTTTCCTTCCTGATTGTGTTTATCCTGAACATTATTATTCCAAAAGACGATACTCCAGAAAACTAAAGTGTGTGAATCATTCGGACAGAGCTCCCATATGTTTCTAAAATTTGGATGTCTTCATCAGTGAGGGCATCCTTTTCATTTTTCAGAAGCATCTGCTGCAGCAGGGCCATCATGGACTTTGTATATCAAATCGTAAGAAGAGAACAGGTGAATTTGAAAAAATTCGTTTCAAATTTCTGTATTTATACTATAATAATGGCAGCGGAAAAATAAAATGGATTTTTATGATCGGAGGGATCTTTTATGTTGGAAATCGGAACAAAGGCGCCGGATTTTATGCTGCCGGATCAGGAGGGCCGGATGCATACGCTGGAAGAGTACAGAGGGAAAAAGGTGGTTTTATATTTTTACCCCAAAGATAACACAGCGGGATGTACGAAACAGGCCTGTGCCTTCGGCGAACTCTATCCTCAGTTTGCGGAA
>DVGR01000008.1 GCA_018712605.1 Candidatus Choladousia intestinigallinarum | reverse complement strand
TCCTCCTGGCTTTTCTTAAGATCAGCCCTTACAAAATTTAGGAAAGACAAAAGCTCCTTGGAAATCTCCTGGGGGTTTCTGCCCCGGGTACTGAGAAAGACAGTCATCCGCTCGTCTCCCAAATCCACCCCGCTGTCCTCCAGGCAGCGGCTGTGGAAGGTGTAGCGGAACTTTCCGCAGCCAAAGGGATCAAAGTCGCAGAGAAAGATGACCCAGGAAGCGGGAAGCTCCTGGTATTCCCTGCCGGCGGTGAGCTGCTCCATATCCATGTGGCTGTGATAATACCTGGATCGTTTCCCCAGGGAGGATCTTTGAACCACCTGCATCTCTACATTGAAGCAGGTTTGGTTTTCATCTTTAGCAAAGACATCCAGCCGCACACCCTTGTATTCGGGATGGTAGACAAGGCTCTTCTCCCGGCTGACTTCCACGTGCCCGATGGGGATATCAAGAGCCAGCTCCAGAAAACGCTGGCAGTTATTCTCATCCAGCATAACGGCCCCAAAGAGAAAGTTATTGCTTATTGTCAATTCCTGTAAAGTTTTTCTTTGATACATAGCCCTCCGTTCTCACAGAGGAATTCTCTTATTGATTGTAGCATAAAATGTTGACAAAATCAAGTCTAAATGGCTGCTACAAAAAAATACCCGCACCGTCAGGTACAGGTATTTTATATGCGGTCTCAGCCGCAGCTCATATAATTATCTTAGCCGAAGTATCTCTTCAGAAGACCCTCAAATGCACGGCCGTGACGAGCCTCGTCCTTAGCCATCTCATGAACTGTGTCATGGATTGCATCCAGGTTGGCAGCCTTTGCCATCTTAGCCAGTTCAAGCTTGCCAGCGGTAGCGCCGTTCTCAGCGGCAACTCTCATCTCAAGATTCTTCTTGGTGCTGGGAGTAACAACCTCGCCCAGAATCTCAGCAAATTTAGAAGCATGCTCAGCCTCTTCCCATGCTGCTTTTTCCCAGTAAAGACCGATTTCCGGATATCCTTCTCTGTGTGCAACACGTGCCATAGCCAGGTACATACCTACTTCTGTGCACTCGCCTTCAAAGTTTGATCTCAGACCAGCAATGATCTCTTCGCTTACGCCCTCAGTGATACCAACTTCGTGCTCACATGCCCAGGTCATTCCCTCAACCATCTCTTCAAATTTCTCAGCGCCAGCCTTGCAGATAGGGCACTGTGCGGGCGGGGTATCTCCTTCATGTACATAGCCGCATACTTTACAGACAAATTTCTTCATGGCAATATTCTCCTTTTCTTTAAAAATATATTTATAGTATTTCCCGATATCAGGTAATTATTACCATCAGGAAAATCAGTAATAATTACTGATATCAATATAGCACTTTGATTCGTCCTTGTCAAGTAGTTTTAATGCTTTTTTTCCAGACAATTCCTGCAGATCCCATAAAAGTTTACAAGGTATGATTCTATGTGTCCGTCAAAATTCTTAGAAGCCGTTTCCATAATAAAATCGATACTGTCCATGTTCAGATCGTTCACCTGATGGCAGCAGGTGCAGATGAAATGGTGATGTTTTGTCATATTTCCATCAAAGCGGTCGGGACCGTCTCCGGTAGAGATCTTAGCAATTTCTCCCAGATCAGACAGGAGAGAGAGGTTCCGATACACGGTTCCAAGGCTTAGATTCGGGTAATCTTCCCTGAGAGCGGTATAAATGGTATCAGCAGTAGGATGATCCTGGCGGCATATGAGAAAATTTTTAATCGCCTCCCGCTGTTTGCTGTATTTCAATGGCGGCATAGGAATTCACCTCCTTGCTTAATAATAGTAACAATTATCAATATGATAATAACAAAAGCAAAAATTTTTGTCAATTCTTTTCATCGCTTTTTTTGCGGAAAAAGGGTATACTATAGTAACAATTTATATTAAGTAAAATTAATTCAGGGAGGGAAAAATGGTTTACGATGTAATTATTATCGGATCCGGTCCTGCCGGCCTGGCGGCGGGCGTCTATGCCAAAAGAGCGAGACTTTCTTCTATTATAATAGAGAAGGAATACATGAGCGGAGGGCAGATACTGAACACGTATGAGGTGGATAACTATCCGGGTATGCCCGGCATTAATGGGTTTGATCTGGGTATGAAGCTGCGGGAGCACTGTGAGAAGCTTGGGGCTGAGTTCGTTACGGCAGAGGTGCAGAAGGTTGCTCTGGCAGAAGACGGGCAGACGAAGCTTGTGGAGACAGAGACAGAAACCTACCAGACCAAGACCGTGATCCTGGCTATGGGCGCCCGCCACCGTCTTTTGGAGGTGCCGGGGGAAGAAGAGTTCTCCGGCATGGGAGTTTCCTATTGTGCCACCTGCGATGGCGCATTTTTTAAGGACAGGGTGACAGCCGTGGTAGGCGGCGGGGATGTAGCTGTGGAGGACGCCCTGTTTTTAGCCAGAGGCTGTGAAAAAGTCTATCTGATTCACCGCAGAGACAGTTTGAGAGCAGCGGCAGTCCTTCAGGAGAAAGCCATGAAGGATGAGAAAATTGAGATTCTCTGGGATACGGTTGTCACCGGCATACAGGGACATGAACAGGTAGAGAGTATTGGACTTCGCAATAAGAAGACAGGAGAAGAGAGAAAGCTTTCTGTAGACGGCGTATTTGTGGCTGTGGGAAATGAGCCCAACAGTAAAATAGTTACAGAATTATTACATTTGGATAAAAATGGTTACATTTCTGCGGATGAGACAGGAACCACAGAAGTGCCGGGAGTCTTTGCGGCAGGCGATATTCGGACAAAACAACTGCGCCAAATCGTTACCGCAGTGTCGGATGGGGCCAATGCAGTGACTTCTGTGCAGAATTATCTGAATTCCCATTAAAAATTCAATGGGTTTATCCTCCAATTATTACTTATTCCTTGCCAAATAATTAAAAAATTATTTATTTAGCTTGACATACATTTTGATTTTTGTTATGATATGCCTGAGTTAAATGTAATAAATTTGTAATAACTTGCAACAAAGTTGTTTTGGAGGTTGGTATAAGTAATGAAACGAGGAGTATTAAGATTCACGGCATGTTGTCTGGCAGCAGGAATGACCGTTGGGGGAACGGGCACGGTTGCTTTTGCCAGCAGAGATACAGAGCTGGCCGGTATACATACATATGCGGAAGAATCCCAGGAGGAGACTGCTGCACAGCAGACAGAGACTACTGAGGATTCAGCAGAGACAGAAGCAGCGGCAGAGAGCACAGAGGCTGCTGCGGAAGAGAATACCGAGGCGAATGCCGAAACAGAAAGTGTTGAGACAGAGAGTACAGAGGCCGCTGAGACAGAAGCTGCAGTAGACACCAGTTTGAATGGAACCCAGGCTTTTGCTCAGTGTGACGAATATATCAATGTACGCAGCAGCGCTGACACGGACAGCGAGGTAGTTGGTAAGGTTTACAATAACGGTTCTGTTACTATTCTTGGACAGACTGGAGATTGGTATGAAGTACAGTCCGGGAATGTAACCGGCTATGTAAAAGCAGATTATTTTGCCACGGGATCTGAGGCTGAGGTGATTGCCGACGAAGTGGGCTACAATGTAGCTACCGTTCATCCGGAGGCGCTGATGATCCGTTCAGAGCCCAGCGAGGACTCCGAGGCCATTGGTATGGCAGAGGGTTCTGATCAGTTAGAAGTAGTAGCCTATGAGGGCGACTGGATGAAAGTAGCTCTGGATGCTGACACATACGGATATGTAAACGCTTATTACGTAAGCTATGATACTTATTATTCCACAGCGGAGACGCTGGAGGAAGAGCAGGCCAGACTGGATCAGCAGTGGCTGGATTATCTGGCAGAGCAGGAGGCCGAACAGAGAGCGGCAGAGGAAGCTTATCTGGCAGCTATCGCAGAGCAGGAAGCCCAGGCAGCAGCCGAGCAGCAGGCGGCGGCAGATGCAGCGGCCCAGGCAGCAGCCGAACAGCAGGCGGCAGCCGATCAGGCAGCGGCAGAGCAGGCGGCAGCGGCATATCAGGAATACCTGGATGCCCAGGCAGCAGCGGATGCAGCGACTCAGCAGGCGGATGAGCAGGCGGTAGTTGATGCGGCGGCTCAGGCTCAGGCAGAGTATCAGGAATACTTAAATGCCCAGGCGGCGGCAGATGCCCAGGCTCAGGCAGAAGCGGATGCGGCAGCTCAGGCTCAAGCAGCAGCGGAGCAGGCAGCGGCAGAACAAGCTGCAGCGGAGCAGGCGGCAGCGGAACAAGCAGCAGCCGAGCAAGCGGCGGCGGAGCAGGCAGCAGCGGAACAAGCTGCAGCAGAGCAAGCAGCGGCAGAACAGGCAGCAGCAGAGCAGGCGGCAGCAGAACAAGCCGCAGCAGAGCAGGCGGCTTCGGAAGATACATCCTATACGGACACTTCAGCAAGCTCTTCTCTGGGACAGGAGATTGCGAATTATGCACTGCAGTTTGTAGGAAATCCCTATGTATGGGGAGGAACCAGCCTGACTAACGGAGCAGACTGTTCTGGATTCACACAGTCCGTATTCGCTAATTTTGGAATCGGAATTCCACGTACGGCGGCATCACAGTCCGGCAGCGGTTCATCCGTAAGCCTTGACAGCCTCCAGGCAGGAGACCTGATCTTCTACGGTGACGGCGGAATCGGCCATGTGGCTCTGTATATCGGCGGCGGTCAGGTAGTACATGCAAGCAGTTCCACTACAGGAATTATCGTATCTAACTATAATTACAGAACACCGGTATCTGCAAGCAGATATTGGTAAAAGGATAAAAATAAAACTCCGGAGATCTGATTTCCGGAGTTTTTCTTTTTTCGTTTCTAATAAGCATTTGGCAGAAAAGAATCTGTCAGATGCTTTTTTCATTTCCAAATTCATAAGAAAAATCCATTGGGCCGCTGGTTGGTCACTATTGTCACAATTTAATCTACACACAAAATAGAAAAATTTAGAAATGTGACTGGAATGTGACTGCTGAAATTTATACTGAAACCAACAACAGATATCAGGAGGATCATTTTGCCGTGAAAAAAGCGGTTTTGTTGAAAACCAAGGAAAAAATGACAGGTGATTGTCTTCTGAGATATGTGTTCGCAGCAGATTGAGCAGTGGTACAGAGAATTTACAGAAAGCAGAGGCGAGAACAGAATTGAAAAAGACAGGATGCACATTTGTATTGGAAATTAAAGATACCCAGGCTCAAAGCTGGCAGGGAAAGGTTAAATGGATTGAAGGACAGAAGGAAGAGACTTTTCGCAGTGTCCTGGAGCTGATAACCTTGTTGGATTCGGTGGTACAGACGGAAAAGAAGACAGAGATGAAAAATCCACTAAAGACATAAAGGGGGAGCGATCCCCAAATTTTGTTCCGGTCCCGGACCGATCATTTATAGAAAAGCCTGATAAAAGGAGGATGTGGGAGAATGAGTAAAAAAAGGCATGACAGAATGAAACGTGTGCTGGCAGTAATTCTGACTATGGCAATGCTTTTCCAGAACGGAGCAAGCCTGATCGCTGCTGATGTTCAGACAGAAGCGCCGAAACAGACGGAAGCACCGAAGCAGACGGAAGCGCCGAAACAGACGGAGGCACCCAAGCAGACGGAAGCGCCGAAACAGACAGAGGCACCCAAGCAGACGGAAGCACCTCAGCAGACGGAGACACCAAAGCAGACAGAAGCGCCGAAACAGACGGAGGCACCCAAGCAGACAGAAGCGCCTCAGCAGACGGAAGCGCCTCAGCAGACAGAGGCACCCAAGCAGACGGAAGCGCCTCAGCAGTCAGAGGCACCCAAGCAGACGGAAGCGCCTCAGCAGTCAGAAGCGCCTCAGCAGACGGAGGCACCAAAGCAGACGGAAGCGCCTCAGCAGACAGAGGTACCTCAGCAGTCAGAGACTACTCTTGAGACAGAAGCTTCTGATAAGGAAGAGTCTAAAGAGCCGGATCAGGAAGAGTCCAAGGAAGTTACATATGAAGTGGCCTTCGATGTGAAGGCAGCAGAGCATGGTATTATTAAAGTAGAAGATCAGCAGATCGGTGATCTTGCTGCTTATAAGAAAGAAGTAAAAGAAAACGATGCTTTCCGCTTCGTAGTAACAGCAAATGAAGGTTGGGATGTGGAGTATGTCCGTGTGGATAACACAGATCTTCCCCTGACAAACCAGAAGGAAGATGAGTACTGGATCCAGAATGTGACAAAAAATTCCAAGATCACCGTAACCTATAAAGAGGTTCCGGCGGAGACGGAACCATCCACAGAAGAGACAGAAGCCGCTGTGGAAAACCTGGTAACCTTCCAGGCTGAGAATGCGGTGATCACTGTGGACGGTCTGGTGGTGGAAGACGGAACCGCTATGGCTAAGGATGGAAAGATCGTCTTTACCGCAGCAGCGGCAGAAGGGTTTGAGATCACAGAGGTACTGGTGGACGGGACCACTCCCGCAAGGACAACAGAGAATCCCAATGAATATATAATAGAAGGAATCAAGACAGATGAGACCATCGTAAGCGTGGCGACTCAGGCAGTGGAGACGGAGAGTGAAACGGAGACCGAAACGGAAGCCCAGCAGATCACGGAGTCAAGAGAGATAAATGGAACAGTCGTAACTGTTGAGTATTCTACCGCAGCATTCGATGAGGAAGTAACGCTCCAGGTAACGGAGGTTTCCCGGACAGAAAACGTAATTCCGGCCGAGGAATCTGCAACAGGTCAGGAAACGGTACAGTACGATATCGTTCATGATGTAAGCTTCATCAATAATAGTGGAGCAGAAGTAGAACCTAAAGAAGGCTATCCGGTCAGCGTTTCCATGAACTTCACGTTTGTGCAGGAAGAAGTAACGGATATGCAGATTGTACACATTCCGGATAATGGAGCAGAAGAAGTGGTGGTAAGTGAACCCCAGGGAAGCAGTGCAGAGGCAAATTTTACTTTAGATAGTTTCTCATTATTAAGATCTTCTTTTGCAAGTCCTACGGATGTGGAAGGTGATGCAAATGATTTAGAGCTTTTAAGTGCTGATATTTCACTTAATGTTGGAGAAACTGATATTTTATCTGGTTCTGATGGTTGGAGCCACTCCTGGAGTTCTAGTAATAGTAAAGTAGTGGCTATAACGAGAGAAAATAGTACTGCAAGTGCCACTATAAAGGGAATATCAGAAGGAAGTGCAACAATAACTCATAACTACCGGACTATACGTGGTAAGAAAAGTGAAAATTGGCTAGTAACAGTAACATCTAATGCTACTGTGAAATACAGTTTACATGGAGGAAGTGGCGAGACACCGGAATCCTATGTCGGTAAAGGAGGAGACATTATTTCTTTGCCTAGTGGGGAGGGGATTAGCCGCAATGGGTATACACTGCTTGGGTGGTCAGCGTCTAGTAATTCCAGCGCTGTAAATAATTACGATGAACCTGACGCAACCTCTGCAGTATATCCCCTAAACGGGACTTATGAGGTGACCTCTAATGTTACTCTCTATGCTGTATGGGCCAAAAACAGTGGAGAACAGAATGGATCTATTACGATTGCTATAAGAAAAGATGGTAATATGCCATCGGAACCATCAATTAATAATGATAACGTATATGTTTATATAGTACAAAATAAGAGGGTTAATCTTCTTGATTATATAAATCCTCTTCATACTGTTGCAGGGGTAGCAAATGTAGCAAAGGTATTACGACCAGCCTTTTATTCGTTTGTTAATGAGAAAAATAGCCGAGGAAGCTATTGGAATCCTGAAACGCAGTATGTTGAGTGGTATGTAGTTAAAGATCAAAGGAATGATGAGACATGGCATATAGATGGTGTTATACGTCAATATACAAAAGTTCATTTGGATTATGACGGAAATGGAAGTACAAGTGGTTTGGTTCCAACTGGAATAGAACTAGAAAAAGGGGAAATTGCGGTAGTAGGTGAACCAGGTAACTGGTGGTATGGTCAAGGTTCGACGTGGATGGAACTTGTGAGATCAGGTTATATTTTCGTCGGATGGAATACAAAGGCTGATGGAACTGGTACATCATACCAGCCCGGAGATAATATAACAGTTAATGAGGATACTACGTTATATGCTCAGTGGCAGGAA
>DVGR01000069.1 GCA_018712605.1 Candidatus Choladousia intestinigallinarum | reverse complement strand
CATGAACAAGGAAGATAGGAAAAATGCATATTTGTACTGCAAATTCAGAGACCAGCAGTTTGCCCTGTATGATGAATACGCCAAGCGTCACGGTATGATGATGAAAACCCTGCTGGTAGTCAACGTTCTTTTCTATGCCAAGGAGGGCATGACGCAGACAGAGATATGTCAGAGAACGCTGGAGTCTAAACAGACCGTAAATTTAATTATTAAAAACCTTTTGGCAGAGGGCTACGTTACAGTTACGGAGATGGCGGAAAACAAGCGCAACAAGTTGGTTTGGATGACGGAGGCGGGGCGGTTATACTGTGAAAAGGTAGTCCGGCATATTACATGGGCGGAGGATACAGCCATGTCCATGTTTACACCAGAAGAACAGAGGCAGCTTGTGGAGCTGTCCAGGACATTTACGAAAAATTTGACGAAGCTGGTAAATCAGGAAACGGAGGAGTAGGCAATGGAATTTTATGAAGTAATAAATAAGAGAAGAAGCATCCGCCAATTTGAAGACCGGGAAATTCCAGGGGAGGTGCTGGAGCGGATTCTGGATGCCGGCCTGAAAGCCCCCTCATCCAATCATCAGAGAAGATGGGAGCTGCTGACCCTGACAGATAAATCGCTGATTATGGAGCTTGCGAAATTTATACGCCCCTATCCCTGCAGGATTCAGGAACCGAAAACTCCCCAGCAGGAAATGTTTAAGATCGCCTATCCGCGGCAGCGCACCATGATCGAGGAATCCGCCTGTGTGATCCTGCCATACTTTAAACAGAAATATTCCTTTGACAATCCAAAGAACGATTACGGTCTGATGGATTATGGAGCAGCCTGGGCGCTTGTGGAGAATATGCTGCTGGCAGCTACGGCCGAGGGACTGGGATCCGTGGTTCATATCCCGGTTAAGAAAGAGCCGGAGCAGATTAAAGAGTTCCTAAAGATACCGGAGGGATATTATCTGCCTACACTGGTGGTTCTGGGATATCCCAGTAAAGACGCATTACTGCCGTCTCAGGTCAAGGCTACGGTGGAAAATAAGGTTCGTTGGAACAAATGGTGAAAAGATGGGAGGCTGGTGACCATGAGTTTTCCTCTTATTCGTGAAATTGAAGTCAAGAGTATTCTTTCCAAGTCAAACCTTCCGGTATGCGAATACTCTGTCAATCCCTACGTGGGCTGTACCCATGGCTGTAAATATTGCTATGCATCTTTTGTGAAACGTTTTACAGGACATCTGGAGCCATGGGGAGAGTTTTTAGATGTAAAGCTCTGGCCGGAGATTAAAAATCACCGGAAATATGCGGGAAAGGAATTGTTCATCGGCTCAGTGACAGATCCCTACCTTCCCCAGGAGGAGATCTATGGGCGTACAAGGGCGCTGCT
The DNA here is from genome assembly GCA_018712605.1 of Candidatus Choladousia intestinigallinarum. Lineage (GTDB taxonomy): Bacteria > Bacillota > Clostridia > Lachnospirales > Lachnospiraceae > Choladousia > Choladousia intestinigallinarum. Next base: position 6,173 of record DVGR01000069.1, on the reverse strand, counting down.
TACGCAGCTAAAGGGAAGCGGCGCAAAAATCAGCATTGCCACCAAGAGCGATCTGATACTCAGGGATTTAGATCTGATAAAAACTTTTCCAGAAGCACGTGTTTCCTGGTCGGTCAACACACTGGATGAGAAGTTCAAGAATGATATGGACAATGGAGCTTCCATTGAACGGCGCCTTGCCGCCATGGAGACTTTTCACCGGGCTGGGATCCGCACGACCTGTTTCGTGTCGCCTATTTTTCCAGGCATTACGGATGTGGAAGCGATTATCAAGAGAGTGAAGGGCCAGTGCAATCTTATCTGGCTTGAAAATCTCAACCTGCGGGGCAGCTGCAAGACGGTGATTTTGGATTATATAAAAGAAAAACATCCCGATCTGCTGGAGCTCTATCAGGAGATCTATCAAAGAGGAACCCGCAGTTATTGGGAAGCTCTTGACGAAAAGCTGAAAGACTGCGCTGACCAAAACGGTTTGGACTATGTAACCAATGACGACAGCATGAGGCGGCCTTTTGAAGCGCCGCCGGTGGTGGTAAATTATTTCTATCATGAGCAGATCAAAAAATCGGCCAGAAAGGAAGGTGGCTCCCATGCCTGAATTGCCGGAAGTAGAAGCGGTAAAGAGAGTTCTTGAGCCCCAGATAAAGGGGCTTTCAATCCTTCAGGTGACCGTAAAGCGGCCGGGAGTGATCGCACACCCGGATCAAGATGAATTCTGTCGGCGGCTTGCCGGACAGTCCATTTCCAGTATGGGACGGCGGGGAAAGTATCTGCTGATTCTGCTAGAAGGTGGAGACCGGATCATTATCCACCTGAGAATGACTGGCTGCCTTCTTCTGACTCCGGCAGATTGGCCGGAGGAAAAGCATACGCACCTTATTTTTCGTCTTAGCAGCGGGGAAGAGCTGCGCTTTGTGGATACCCGAAGATTTGGCCGTTTTTGGCTGCTGGGACAAGAGGAAGAGGATCGGTACAGCGGCATTGGCAAGTTAGGAAAAGAACCCTTTGACCCGGAGTTCTCAGCCCTGTATCTGAGAATCCGTTTTGGGAAACGGAAAAAGGCGGTCAAGGAATGTCTGCTGGATCAGAGCGTCGTTGCCGGCATAGGAAATATTTACTCAGATGAGATTCTGTTTTCTTCCGGTATTTATCCGGCCAGACCTGCCAATAGCTTGACAGAGGAAGAGTGGGAAAGAGTGGTTGAAGCTATTTTGCGGCAGTTGTCATATTTTATTGAGAAAAATCAAATGACACCAGAAGAATATTTGGAAACAAAAGGACAGGATTACCGCAATACTCCATTTTTACAGGTTTATGGAAAGAAAGGAGAACCCTGCCCAAAATGCGGACAGCTTTTTTGCCGTATGGTGATCGGAGGCAGAAGCAGCGTGTTTTGCCCCCATTGTCAAAAAGAAATCGTACCAGAGAGCTGCACCGGAAGATACTTATGATCTGGGTTTACATTAATTTATAAAACCGGTTGACACACTGCCAGGACTGATGTACACTAATCACCGTGCTTTCGGTTCACATTGTGAACTATTTGGGCATGACAATTTAGGTAAATAGGAAGGAGAAAAATGAAATGAATGAAACTGCAGATAAAGCTCCTAAGAAGCGGAGCGTGAAAAAAATTCTGCTGGTGTGCGTGGCTGTACTGGCAGCTCTTCTGGTTCTTGCCGCAGCAGTGATCTGGGGAATCTGGCATAATGAGATTTCATCCGTTATGTCCATGGAACATAAAAGCGCCCGCAACGATGACCATCTGGATGGGTCAGTTTATGAAATGCACGTGTCGGGCGGTTACTACTTTGATGAGTATTTGGAGCAGGGCGGAGCCTCCAACGACGGCGATCTGATTGACTTTATTACAGGAAAGATTACGAAGGGCCTGATTGACATGTCCATCAGTGAGAGCAACATCGGCTGCTCTTCCTTTACAGGACAGACTCAGGACGGAGATCGGATTTTTGCCAGAAATTACGATTTTGACAAGACAAATACGTGTATCGTCTTTACCAATCCAGGGGGAGACCGGCATGCTTCCGTGTCTACCGTTGACCTGCAGTTTTTAGGGATTGATCAGGAGGCGGATGTTACCTCCCTGATGGATAAGATTAAATGTCTGGCCGCGCCTTATGCGCCCCTGGACGGGATGAACGACGCAGGAGTTTCCTGTGGGATTTACATGACCTACCAGGGACCTGGAGACGAAGCGGTGGCCACGGACCAGAATACCGACAAACCGGATCTGACCTCCACCACTATGCTGAGGCTGATTTTAGATTATGCGGACAGCGTGGATGAGGCCATTGAGCTGATCTCTCAGTATGACCTCCATGATTCGGCTAATACCTCCTACCACTATATGGTGGCGGATTCTACCGGAAAGAGCGCTATTTTAGAATGGGTGGGAGATTCAGATGCCACAGATACAGACGGAAGCCAGAGAGAGCTGGTGATTACATACAACGATGCGGATCCTGCCACCGAGACCTCTGATTATCAGTGCGTCACAAACTATATCGTGACTCCTGACTATTATGATTCCGAGGAAGACATGAAGGGACTGGACCGTTACGAGCATATCCTGTCTGGACTGCAGGAAAATGAAGGCATCTTTGCGGACGAAGAGGATGCTATGACCCTTCTTTCAGAAGTGGGACGCAGATCCTGGGATAATGACGACAAGAACGGATGTACCGTTCACAGTGTCATCTACAACCTGACGGATAAAACGGTGCTGTGGACAGGAAACGAGCACTACCAGGAAGACGGCTACGTCTTTGAATACAGTTTATAGAATAAGAAGACATAAAAAGGCGGCGGAGCTTTGAAAATCAAATCAAAGCTCCGCCGTTTCTGTAAAAATCTTTATCCTTCCTTTTGGGATTCTGTCCCCAGAAGGGCCAGCTCAAGAACCTCCGTAACCTCCTTCACAGGAACGATTTCCAGCTTTTCTTTTACCTCTTCCGCCACGTCCTCCAGATCCTCCGCATTTTCCCAGGGAATCAGGACTCTGGAAATGCCGGCTCTCTGGGCTGCCATCAGCTTTTCAGGAAGGCCGCCGATGGGCATAACTTTACCGCGCAGGGATACTTCTCCTGTCATGGCGGTCTTGGGATCCACGGGATGGCCAGTCACCAGGGAAGAAAGGGCGGCTGCCAGGGTGATTCCTGCGGAAGGGCCGTCTTTGGGAACGGCGCCTGCAGGTACGTGGATGTGGAGATCCCGTTTTGAGAGAATCTCAGTCTCCTTGGGATAGAGAGCTTTTACCAGCGTCAGGGCGATCTCCACGGATTCTTTCATCACATCGCCGAGCTGTCCCGTGATCAGAAGATTCCCTTTCCCTTTGGTGAGTTTTGTTTCAATAAAGAGAATCTCCCCGCCGGCTCTGGTCCAAGCCAGGCCGGTGGCAATGCCGGGATCAGCCTCCAGAAGGCGGGTTTCCCTGTGGGTCTCCTTTCGGCCAAGAAACTCCCCGAGATTTTTTTCCGTGACAATTAAGGAATCTCCTTCATTTTTCACCAGCTTCACTGCTGCGGACCGGCACAGAGTATCAAGAAGTTTTTTCAGTCCCCGGACGCCGGATTCCATCGTATACTCTTCGATCATTTTATGGATGGCCTCATCAGACACCGTCAGGATGCCTTCCTTAATCCCCATGGCCTCCAGGGCCTTTGGCAGAAGGTGCTTCCTGGCAATGTGGAATTTCTCTGTGGGCGTATATCCCGGGAAGCTGATTACCTCCATACGGTTCAGCAAAGGCTCGGGAATCGTATCAGTGGAATTGGCCGTGCAGACGAACAGTACATTTGAAAGATCGTAAGGTACATTCATGTAATGGTCTGTAAACGTGTTGTTCTGCTCCGGGTCCAGGACTTCCAGAAGGGCGCTGGCCGGATCTCCGCCGTAGTCCCGCACCAGTTTATCCACCTCATCCAGCACCATCACGGGGTTGGAGACGCCGCTGCGCTTCATGCCCTCCATAATGCGGCCCGGCATAGCTCCTATATAAGTACGTCTGTGGCCACGGATTTCCGCCTCATCCCGAATGCCGCCCAGACTGATCCGAACGTATTCACGTCCCAGGGCACGGGCGATGCTCTGCCCGATGCTGGTTTTTCCAGTGCCGGGAGCTCCTACGAAGAGAAGGATGGAACCGTTCTGCCTGCGCTTAAGATCCATGACAGCTAACTGCTGGATGATTCGTTCTTTTACCTTCTTCAGGCCGTAATGATCTTCATCCAGGATCTTTTCCGCCTTATTTAAGTCGATGGAAGAGAACCTGGGGGTTTTCCAGGAAAGGCTGGTTACAAAATCCAGATAATCATAAAGCATTCCATATTCATGGCTTTCTTTCCCTTCCTGACGCATCCGGTTCAGTACCTTTTCTGCCTCCCGTTTCGCATCCTTATTCATGCCGGCTTTGGCGATTTTTTTCTCAAATTTCCGTATATCCGACACGTTTTCGGGATGCATGTCGTCCAGTTCCTTCTGCAGGTAATCGATCTGTTTTTTCAGGGCGGCCTCCCGGTAAAGCTGTTCATGGTCGTCTTTCTGGGCCGCTGCCGCCTCTTCAGAAACCTTTGCGATTTCCATAAATTCGTTGATTGCCTTGGTGATCAGGGCCAAACGTTCCCGGCGGGAATCCGCCGCCAGAATCGCGTACTTCTCATCCGGGCTCAGATTCAGATAGTCGGCCAGAATGCAGGCGGTATCGTGGAGATTTTTCCTCTGGAGGATAAAGTTTCTGGCCCAGATGCCCCACTGGTACCCCTGTACAAACCGAAGCAGGGAATTTTTTACCTGTTCAAACTGCTCCTTTTCCTCATCCTCCGTAAGATCCACAATCTCAGGGCGGTTAGAAGCGGAAGCAAACACATGGCCGTCACGGATCTCTATATCAGAGAAATCTACCCGATCCAGGGTACGCACCTGGATGTTGTCTCCGTCTCCATTCCCTTCGATTTTAGCGGAAATCCCAATAGGATAGAAGTCATCCGCGGTCATCTCCCGGTCATTTACCTCTTCCTTCAGCAGGATAAACAGGATCTCAGTCCCGGGAACGGCCGGTTCTGTTTCCCATCCGGACAGAAAGTCCTTTTTAAAATAGAAAGAAACATCCGGAAGGAGCAATATATTATGAATCGGTCGAATAATCATAGAAACACCTCCGTCTTATCAGCAGTCAATCAAGATGAGTGCTAACACAAAGTGAAAAAGAGAGCGAATAAAAAACATTTTATTCGCTTACAATTTTTATTTATCTGCTAATTGCCGATGCGGGCGGACATTCTGGTTGCCCCATCATCAGCAGATTAACATAAAAAAGGGAATCTGTCAAGGGATTGATGAAACGGGCAAGGAGTTAGTTTCAAAAAATGAATGTCGTTTGAAATTTAGGGAACGGTGCGGTATAATATGGGCATTACATATATTGTGAAAAACGGGAGAAAGAGGGATGAATCAGGACATACTTTTCTTTTTTGATAAAAATGCGGCAGCGCTGCCGCTGTACGAATGTTTCGAGGAGCGCATCCGCACGGAAATCGGCGAGGTAAATATTAAGGTGCAAAAAACGCAGATTTCTTTTTCCAATAAGCACATATTTGCTTGCGTCTCGTTTGCGCGGGTACGGAAGAAAAAGGACTGCCCGCCCTCGTATATTGTGGTTACGCTCGGTCTGCCGCACAGACTCGAATCGCCGCGCATCGACGTAGCCACAGAGCCGTATCCGAATCGCTGGACGCACCATGTTCTCATTTCCGCCCTGGAGGAAATCGATGATGAACTGATGGGCTGGGTGAAGGAAGCCGCCGCTTTTGCGGCGGGGAAATAGACTTTTTCAGGAGACAGAGGTAAAAAGCAGGATAGGATACTGCGAGAGGAAAGGGAGAATGAGTTATGAAAGAAAAATATCAGGCATACCGACACAGATACGTGAGGATGCTTCCTTTATTGTTGTTTTTTATGCTTTTTGCATGGACGTCCAAAAGCTATGCGGCATCCAAACCGGTTACGATTGAAAGCTGCAAGTTGGTTTCTTCTTCTAAAATACAGGTTAAGGCGAAGCTTTCCGACACAGACGCTATCCCGGGAAGTAAGTGCTATCTGTTTGCCCTTCCCATGGGAAAATCAAGTATACCCGCCGGAACCAAGCCCCTCCAGAT
>DVGR01000068.1 GCA_018712605.1 Candidatus Choladousia intestinigallinarum | reverse complement strand
CACAGCAGGAGATATCTTTTATGATGGGAAAAACGTCAGGGAAATGAAGAAAAAGGAGCTGCAGGAAATGCGTGGGAAACAGATCTCCATGATTTTCCAGGATCCTATGACCAGTTTAAACCCGATTATTTCTGTGGGGGATCAGATCGGGGAGATGCTGTCTCTTCATTTTAAAAATCTTTCCAGTCAGGAAAAAGAAAAGCGGGTGGATGAGATTATGAAGCTGGTGGGAATCCCGCCGGAGAGAAAAGTGGAATATCCTTTCCAGTTTTCCGGCGGTATGAAGCAGAGAGTAGGTATCGCTATTGCCCTGGTCTGCCAGCCCCAGCTTTTGATTGCGGATGAACCCACCACGGCTTTGGATGTGACCATTCAAGCTCAGATCCTTCAGCTTATGAGAGAATTAAAAAAGAATTTTAATACAGCCATGGTTATGATTACCCATGACCTGGGGATTGTGGCGGAGACCTGTGACAGCGTGGCGGTGATGTACGCCGGGGAGATTGTGGAGAAGGGGACGGTGGAGGAAGTTTTCCAGAGAAAAGACAACCATCCCTATACTACAGGGCTGTTCAACTGCATTCCCAAGCTGGATTCCACAGAAAAGCGACTGACGCCCATAGAAGGGTACGTGGTGGATCCAACAGCGCTTCCCCAAGGATGCAAGTTCCATGACCGCTGCCCCCTGGCCGATGAACGGTGCGGAAGGGAGCTGCCTGCGTCATACAGAAAAGGAACCCACGCAGTCAAATGCTTCCGCTTTGAGTCGTGGGGAAAGGAGGAAGAATCATGAGCGTTCCGGTTATCGAGACGAAACATCTAACGAAATATTTTAAAACCCAGAAAGGGACGCTTCATGCAGTGGAGGATGTGAATATCACCATCAACCAGGGAGAGACCATTGGAGTGGTGGGGGAATCCGGCTGCGGAAAGACGACTTTGGGACGGGTCATTACCCGCCTTGAAGAGGCGACCAAAGGAGAGGTCTATCTGGAGGGGCGGGAGATTCTGAAGCTCAGAGGAAAAGAGAAGAAAAAGATTTATCACGATATCCAGATGGTCTTTCAGGATCCTTATTCTTCCCTGAATCCCAGGCTTTCTGTGGGAGATATTATTGCAGATCCTCTGCTGACCATGGGAAAGAAGATGTCCAAGAAGGAGAGGGGAGAACAGGTGCGTGAAATTATGGAGAAGGTAGGCCTTCCCTCCAGGTACTATAACCAGTATCCCCATGAGTTGGACGGAGGGCGGCGGCAGAGAGTGGGGCTTGCCAGGGCCCTGGCCCTGAACCCTAAGTTTATAGTCTGTGACGAACCGGTTTCAGCCCTGGATGTGTCCATCCAGGCGCAGATTTTAAATCTTCTGATGGATCTTCAGGATGAGCATAAACTTACTTATATGTTTGTAACACACAATCTTTTTGTAGTGAAGCACATCAGCCACAACATTATGGTGATGTATATGGGGCAGGTGGTAGAGTATGCCGATAAGGAAGAACTTTTTGCACATCCGGCACATCCCTATACCAAGGCGCTGCTGGCGGCGATTCCCCAGCCGGATTTAACGAACCGGGGAAAAGAGAAGGAACTCCTAAAAGGGGAAGTGTCAAGTCCCATTGAACCGAAGCCAGGGTGCCGGTTCGCTCCCCGCTGTCCTTATGCGTCAGAAAAATGCAGGGAGGGAGCGATCCCCCTGAAAGAAATTGCGCCGAATCATTTTTGCGCATGTACATTGCACCTATCATAAAAGCAGATGTTTTATATGGAATGTAAGAATTGGAGGACGAGGAAATATGAGGTTAGCAATCGGATCAGATCACTGTGGATATACAATGAAAATGCAGCTTCTGCCGTACCTGAAGGAAAACCACGAAGTGACGGACTTTGGATGCTATTCTACAGATATGGTGGATTTCCCGGATATTGCCCGGAAGGTTTGCAGCGCCATTCTCAAAGGCGAGGCGGACCGAGGGATCATGTTCTGCAGTACGGGGTGCGGAGCAGTGATTGCCTGCAATAAAATCAAAGGCATCCGGGCCGCTCTCTGCCATGACCGGTACAGCGCCCATCAGTGTGTAGAGCACGATGATGTACAGGTTCTGGGAATCGGGGGAGAAGTGATTGGATATTATACGGCCAAGGAAGTGATTGAAGCGTTCCTGGACGCAGAATTTTCTCAGGGAGAAGAGTTCCAGCGCAGGCTGGAGAAGCTGGAACGGCTGGAAGCAGTATGACGGCAGGAGGGATTTAAGGAATGAAAGAGAAGGTAATTCATCTGTGGGAGGTTTATGAAATTATACTCAGGGGAGAGAATCAGTATGAAAATCCCTATACGGATGTCACGGTCTGGGCAGAGCTGAAGGGACCGGACTTTCATAAGAGAGTCTACGGATTCTGGGATGGAGACAATGTCTGGAAAATCCGGGTGACTGCTACAGTGCCGGGGGCATGGACGTACACCACGGGATCTTCTGTTCCTGACAGAGGGCTTGCGGGAATTTCCGGCGGCTATTTTGCCCTGGAGTGGACAGAAGAGGAAAAGCAGCAGAACGTATGCCGCAGAGGTATCATCCGGGCCACGGAGAACGGGCACGCCATGGAGTATGCCGATGGTACGCCTTATATTATGGTGGGGGATACCTGGTGGGGATTGGCCTCCTACCGGTATCCTTGGACAGAAGAGGAAGTGGAACGCCCCATTGGGCCTGAGATGACTATGAAAGATATGGCACGCCAGAGGATCCGCCAGGGTTACAACACCGTGGGAACCATCGTGGCTTTCCCAACCTGGGCCAATGATGGAAAACCAGCCACCATTAAGATCGATGATGAGCACCATACATACGTAAGAGGCGCCTGGGCCTCCTGCAGCGTGGAGGACTGGCTGACCAAAGGAGACGCTCCCGCAAGAGATATGCACAATGAAGGGGGACGCCCTTTCTTCTTCCCGGGGAAAATCAAAGGGTATGAGGACGTGGTACCGGATTATGACCGGATTAACCCAGAATACTTTAAGGTGCTGGACAAAAAGGTGAATTGGCTCAATGACCATGGAATTACTGTATTTATGGAAGCGCTGCGCAGGGATTCTTCCAAGACCTGGAAGTATTATTACGACTGGCCCATGGTTTATACCAGGTATATTCAGTATCTTTTTGCCCGTTACCAGGCGAACAATATCCTGTTCAGCCCCATTCATTTTGACGGAAAGCTTCAGACGATTGACAGCCGGGAATTTAACGAGCCGCTGAATCTGATGATTGACCTGTACGGGGAGCCGCCCTTTGGTACACTCTTTGGCACCAATGCGCCAGGTTCAACCAAGACAGCCTACGGCGGCCCGGAAGAACAGCACTGGAAAACCTTTGACCAGACGGGAAACTGGAGGGATCACCAATACCACTGGCTGCTTACAGATATCTTCCATGATGAGCATCCGGTTCCGGCGGTCAACGGAGAACCCTATTACTCAGGCCACATCTCTATGCTGCGCAATGGCGATGGAGAGAACAGCGACCGAACGCTGCTGTTTGGAAACGTGGAGAGCGTGGAGGATCATCTCAACTGCCGTTCTTCCTACTGGGGGAGCGCTCTGAACGGCGCTTTTGCCGGGATCCTGGCGGGATTTGAGGCGGGCTGGAGCGGCAATGTGGAGCCGGAAGAGACTCCCTGGAAGATTTGGGACACTATGACATTCCCAGCCAGTTATATGGTGCGGTATGTACGGGATTTCCTTCTCTCAGAAGGAAAGCGATATCAGGAGCTGATCCCTGACGATGAGCTGGTGTCTCCTAACTTTATGGGTCCTGCTTCCGGGTGGAGGGGATGGATCTCCTGTGCCGCTACCAGGAAGAGAGACCTGGTCATGGGATATTCGGAAAAAGATGCTCCCAGAGTACATGTGCGGGGACTGAGACCCTATGATACGTACGAATTAACCTGGTACGATCCTGCGGAGGGAAAATGGCTGGAGGACAAGAAGCGGATCGAAGCGGATGCTTTTGGAGAGGTATACTGCGGAGACTACCCCGGAGAATTTGACTGGGCCTGGAAGATTAAGAAGATCAACACGGATCTTCCTATTAATAAAGAACTGATGCAGATCGGAGACGATGGAGGGGAGAATGTCAACGGCGGTCTGGGAAATATAAAACATGTCTATATTCAGACAGATTCAAAAAAATAACAAATTTCAGCAATTTTTGTAATCAAGAAGTGCTGCCGCATTTTTTTAATGCAGCAGCACTTCTGTTTACTTTTATACAGGTTCCGTCCGGCATAGATCCTGATGCCGAAAAGCTAGGATCGAGAAAAACAGAAGATAGCAGTCACAGAGGAAAAAAAGGTAATCGCCGCCGGCCAAGTTTCCTTGGGAGAGAAAAATCGCCCATACCAGAGCTCCCAAGGCTGCCAGGGCCGAGAAAACCAGGGCAGCCGCAGTTCCATAGCGGAGATGGCTGAAAGCTTTGTCCGCTTTCTCACGGATCAGCGGTTCCGGGGAGAAGGCGGCCTGAAAGATGCCGTGAAACAGGAACCAAAGAGGGATGGCGGTGCATACATGGGGGAGGATGCAAAAGACTACGTTGGAAAGGTGGTTCCTGGTGGCAAGGGGAAGCAGGTATGCGGCCCATCCCAGAATTCCGGCAAAGAAAAACTTCCTTGCCAGGGGAAGACGGGTTTCTCCTGATAGTGCAAATACGTATTTTGAACCCACATATTCCGCTTCTTTTTTCAGCCTTCCATCCTTATTGAGTGTTTGATGCACTTTGTAATCTGAAGAATATTTTTTTCGTATCATAATGGATCACTCCCCAGCGAAAATAAATAGATGTAAACGATTACTATTACAGTAACACGCTGGGGAGAGCGTGTCAATGAGAAAAACGGGATGTTAGGAGATGCGAAGGCAGGCAGCGTGGATCCTAAGTAAATATTCGAACAGAGTGCCGAGACTTTATAGTATTTTCATAGTTCATTTGTTGACAGATGCATCTAAAAATGCTACCTTTCAAATACAGACAAATGGAGGGATTTGCAATGATATTTGACAGCCATGCTCATTATGATGATGAAGCTTTTGATAAAGACAGAGAAGAACTGCTGGCGGGGATGCCTGGAGCGGGAATCGGGAAAATTATAAATGTAGGAGCCAGCCTTGAGGGGGCCAGAGCCAGCACGGAGCTGGCGGAGCAATATCCTTTTATCTATGCTGCGGCGGGCGTTCATCCTGGCGAAGTAGGAGCCCTGGATGAAGAGAAGCTCCAATGGATCGGGGAACTCTGCCGCAGGGAGAAGACGGTGGCGGTAGGGGAGATCGGCCTGGATTATTATTGGGATAAGGAACCCAGGGAGATACAGAAGGAATGGTTCCGGGCACAGCTTTCCCTGGCAAGAGAGCTGCACCTGCCGGTGAGCATCCACAGCCGGGAGGCGGCCCAGGATACCTTTGAGATTCTTAAAGCTGACCATAGCGGAAGTTATGGAGGAGTTCTGCACTGTTTCTCTTCCTCGGCTCAGTTGGCGGAAGAATACGTAAAAATGGGATATTATATTGGAATCGGAGGCACCGTGACCTTTAAAAATGCCAGAGTACCTAAGGAGGTAGTTGCCAGAGTGCCCTTGGAGCGGATTCTGATCGAAACAGACTGCCCGTATCTGGCGCCGGTTCCCCACAGGGGAAAGCGGAATTCGTCTCTGAATCTTCCCCTCGTGATAGAAGAGATCGCACGGATCAAAGGATTGTCCCCGGATGACGTGGAGACAGCCACTTACGAAAATGCCTGCCGCCTGTTTCAAGTCTTTTGATCTGCGGGACAAATATATAAGCTGCGTGCTGCTTGAAAGGAAATATATGGAAAAGTTATCGAATCCTAAAAAGACGATAGAGGTAATTCAAAAATACAATTTTGATTTTCAAAAGAAGTTCGGGCAGAATTTTCTTATAGATTCTCATGTGCTGGATAAAATAATTTCAGCGGCCAAGATTACAAAGGAGGACTTCGTGCTGGAGATCGGGCCGGGAATCGGTACCATGACGCAGTATCTGGCGGAGGCCGCCAGAGGGGTGGCTGCGGTGGAGATTGACCGCAATTTGATCCCCATTCTTCAGGAGACTTTAGGGGAGTATTCCAACGTGATTGTGCTGAATCAGGATATTTTAAAGACGGACGTGGGAGCTCTGGCCCGGGAATACAACCAGGGAAAGCCTATTAAAGTGGTGGCCAATCTTCCTTATTATATTACAACCCCCATTTTGATGGGGCTTCTGGAAAGCCGTCTGCCCATTGATTCTATTACAGTTATGGTTCAGAAAGAAGTGGCCCAGAGAATGCAGGCGGGGCCGGGCACCAAGGATTACGGTGCCCTTTCCCTGGCGGTACAGTATTATGCAAAACCATACTTGGCTGCCAACGTGCCCCCTAACTGTTTTATGCCAAGGCCGGCGGTGGGAAGTGCGGTGATTCATTTGGAGCTGTACCAGGAACCGCCTGTGCAGGTGGAGGATGAAAAACTTTTGTTTTCTCTGATACGGGCTTCTTTTAATCAGAGAAGAAAAACTTTGGTAAATGGCCTGAATAATGCGTCAAATTTGGATTTTCATAAAGAAGAGCTTATGGCGGCGCTGGAAAGCCTGGGGATTTCCCCTCAGATCCGGGGGGAGGCTCTGACGCTGGAACAATTCGCTGCTTTGGCGAATGCGCTGGCCGGGGTTCGGAAAAGGAGGTAACATGCAGGAACGGAATTTTTATTTTCAGTCCAGGGATGGAAGGACGGAGAGCCATGGAATGCGCTGGATTCCAGACGGGGAAGTGCGGGCTGTGGTGCAGATCTGCCATGGGATGTCGGAGTATGTCGGACGATACAGAAATTTTGCCGCGTTTCTGGCTGCCAGGGGCGTGCTGGTTGTGGGCCATGATCATCTGGGCCATGGCGGCTCGATTGAAGATCGGAAGGATTACGGCTTTTTTGCCGAGGAGGAAGGGAACCAGATTCTGATCCGGGATATCCACAGAGTTTATCAGTATACGAAAAAAGATTTTCCCGGCGTGCCCTATATTCTTTTGGGACACAGTATGGGATCTTTTCTGGCCAGACAGTATCTCTGCAGCTTCGGGAAGGAACTGGACGGGGCAGTTTTGTGTGGCACTGGATATTATCCGTATTGGCTGACCCGGCTGGGAATGATGCTTGCCCAGGGAGAGGCCAAGCTTTGGGGCAGCCATTACAGAAGCCGTCTCCTGCTGTGGATGACCTGCGGCAGCTATAATGCAAAATTTCAGCCGAACCGAACTAACTTCGACTGGATCAGCCGGGATCCCGCTGTGGTGGACGCATATGCCACAGATCCAGAATGCGGCTTTCCCTTTACAGTAAACGCCTATTATAATATGTTTCGGGGGATGAGCAAAATTGTCCGTCCTGTGGATCTGGCGCAGATGTCAAAAGAGCTTCCTGTTCTTTTTGCGGCAGGGGGAAGAGACCCGGTGGGAGATTTTGGCCGCGGAGTCCGCAAGACAGAAGAGATATTCCGGCAGGCGGGGATGAGGCATGTAAAATGTATTCTGTATCCTGAGGACCGGCATGAGATTTTGAACGAACCGGACCGCAGACAGGTATATGAGGATATCTGGGAGTGGATGCGGCAGCAGGTCATGAA
>DVGR01000067.1 GCA_018712605.1 Candidatus Choladousia intestinigallinarum | reverse complement strand
TGCGCCTGAATGGAAATCAGAATCTATTTGAAAGGATCTCGCAGATTTTTGGATAAGAAAACCGACGGCTTTGACTAAGAATAGTCTAAACTATCGGTTTTCTTAATTCAAGATAACGTCTGAACAGTAACTTCTTTCCGTCTCAAAATCAAAATCCCGATAATTTCAACTGCGGCTGTAAGATTGAATACAAGCTGCACAGCATTCACAGCCAGATAAGCGTTAATGACAAGATCCACGCTGTCAGAGGATCCCGCAGCCGCATACTGCATATAATGGCTGATGATTGTGGCACAGGCGGCAAAAACGATAAGAGCCGCAATGCTGGCTTTGCCAATAATTTTCCTGCCACGTTCATCCCGGCTGTCTTTGCGGAAGAACAAAAACAAAAGGATTATAAACAGAACTGCCCCTATCACCATATTTATAAACGTTATCTGACGGCTCGACAGAAATTCATAAAATAAGTCCCCCATTTTCTATGCCTCCCGGAAATCAAACAAATCTTCGATGGTTACGTCAAATACTTTCGCTATACTGTAGGCCAACAGCATAGAAGGATTGTAACGTTCTCTTTCAAGCTGCATGATGGTCTGGCGGGACACTCCGACTAAATCAGCCAATTCCTGCTGCGTCATCCTCTTAGTCGCCCGGTACACATGTATTTTGCTTTCAAAAATATACTTGCTCTTTCCCGCCATCCGCTGCCTCCCTGTCCATCCGTCTGTCAGTATAACATATTCCCTGCTATTTATAAAAGCTGTATTCACTACAAAGCAGTCTGTACTCTACACGGGTTTTTACTTTCCCATCGTGCCATTCCCAGTCAGTATGTTCTGCCTCCTTGACCATACCGCATTTTATCATAACACGTTCTGAACCCGCATTCTCCTGCAGGCACCCTGTCGTAATGCGGTACACATCACTCTCCGCAAAAGCGAACTGTATAACTTTTGAGAAAGCTTCCGTCGTATATCCCTGGTTCCAAAAACGGGGATATATAAAATACCCCGCATGGACAAACATCCCTGCCGGCGTCCTGTCCGTAACTGTATATCCAGCACTTCCAACCGTTTCTTTCGTATCTTTTATTTCTATATGAAAAAAATAATACTTTCGTTCCGGCGAATTAAGATCCTCCAGGACCTCCGCAAAATCTCTCCTGGCTTCTTCCAGAGAATGGAGTTTTATATCCTGAAGATAATACATAACTTTCGGATCCGATTTTAAACGAAAGTATTCTTCAAAATCCTCCGGCTTATAATCTCTAAGCACAAGGCGGGATGTTTCCATTCTAAGCACTGAGTTTTCCTCCTTCGTATAGTTCCCATCCATCTTCCTGCAGTCTCATATCTAAGTAATCAATATACATGGGACTGCAGTTTTTCACAATATTTAAAAACCTCCAGACTTTGCAGCTTTGCTGCATCTGTCTGAAGGTTTCCGTCTTTTTATGTCTCAGCCTTATTTCACTGCTCCGATTAAATCCGTCACTTTCTCTATCCCGTACCGCTCCATATAATCTTCGATTCCCTGGAGGATCTCCATAGCCGCCCGGGGATTCGTGAAATTCGCCGTACCCACAGAAACCGCCGAAGCCCCTGCCAAGAGGAACTCCACCGCATCCTCTCCCGACACGATTCCTCCCATTCCAATAATGGGAATGTTCACGGCCTGGGCCGTCTGATATACCATCCGCACAGCCACTGGCTTTATGGCCGGTCCAGAAAGCCCCCCTGTCTTGTTGGCCAGGGCAAAGGTCCTCCGGTGAATGTCGATTTTCATCCCTGTCAGGGTATTGATCATGGAAAGGGCATCCGCGCCTCCCGCTTCCGCCGCCCGGGCAATCTCCGTGATATCTGTGACATTGGGACTGAGCTTCATAATCACTGGCTGCTTCGCGATTTTTTTAATTTCCTTCGTAATCGCCTCCACGGCCCTGGGATCCTGGCCAAAGGCGATTCCCCCGCTCTTTACATTGGGGCAGGAAATGTTGATTTCCAGGAGATCCACAGGCTCTCCCGAAAGCCGCTCCACCACCTGGCAGTAATCCTCCGTGGTTCTCCCGCAGACATTCACAATAATCTTTGTGTCATACTGCCGCAGAAAGGGAAGATCCCTGCTGCAGAAGGTTTCCACCCCTGGATTCTGAAGTCCTATGGCATTCAGCATACCGCTGGCCGTCTCCGCCACTCTGGGTGTGGGATTGCCCGGCCACGGCACGATTGCCACGCCTTTTGTCACCACGGCTCCCAGCCTGGAGAGGCCTATGAATTCACTGTACTCTATTCCCGAACCAAAGGTGCCGGAGGCCGTCATCACCGGATTTTTTAATTCCACACCGGCGATTTTTACACTCATCTGTTTCATCTCTTTTTCCTCCTACAGCTCCACTTCTTCTGCCCGGAACACCGGCCCTTCTTTACAGACTCTCTTATTTTTTACGCCCAGATGCGCATCGGTCTCCACGGACTTGCACACACAGCCCAGGCATGCGCCGATGCCGCAGGCCATTCGCTCTTCCATGGAAATCCAGCATTCGATGCCGTTTTCCAGGGCAAACTCCTTCACGGCCCGCAGCATGGGCAAAGGCCCGCAGGAGTAGATCACGTCCGCTTTCAAACCATTCTCTCTGATACAGTCCAGTACCGTTCCCTGTGTGCCGGCGCTCCCATCCTCCGTAGCC
The DNA here is from genome assembly GCA_018712605.1 of Candidatus Choladousia intestinigallinarum. Lineage (GTDB taxonomy): Bacteria > Bacillota > Clostridia > Lachnospirales > Lachnospiraceae > Choladousia > Choladousia intestinigallinarum. The sequence goes on along the minus strand of DVGR01000067.1, from coordinate 18,515 downwards.
ACATAGAGGCTGCCGGAAGCAGAAAGCTCACGGGTGAGAAACTGCTCGTTCCTGTACCCGGCCACCACCAGAGACTGTCCCTGGATCTGCTGGGCCAGCTCCACTAAAGGAGGAATTCCGATGCCCCCTCCGATGAGAAGGGCTGTTTTGCCCTCCGGGCACCGCTCCTTGGGAAAACCGTTTCCCAAAGGCCCCATCATCTGAAATCTGCTCCCCGGTTCATAGGAAGAAAATTCTTGAGTTCCCTTGCCGGCGATCCGGTACACCAGCCGCAGATTTCCCATTTCACCGTCAATCTCACAGATACTGATGGGCCTTGGAAGCAGCCTGCTGGCATCCCTGCAGTACAGACTTACAAACTGCCCTGGGGCTGCCTGGGCGGAAATCTCAGGCACATGAATCCACATGCTGAAAATTCCCGAAGCGATCTCCTCCTGAGACAAAACAACTGCTTCTTCCATTTTCTTTTCCGCCATCTCTGCCTCCTATCTTCTTCCAAGGGCTCCGTTGATATCCGCAATCATATCTTCTACCGCCGCCCGGCTTGCCTGAGCAAAATTCTCCGGCCCGAACTTCTGGTATTTCTCCTGCTTATAAGCCGCAATGATTCCCCGGGAAGAATTCACAATGGCTCCCATGCCATCCTCGTTAAAGTAATGTACAAGATCCTCCGCCTTGCCGCCCTGAGCGCCGTACCCCGGCACCAAGATAAAGCATTTCGGCATGATTTTCCTGAGAATCTTTCCCATTTCAGGGTAAGTAGCTCCTACTACCGCTCCCACATTGCTGTACTGGCCCTCCATACATGTATCGGCCCATTCCGCCACTTTCTCTCCTACCAGCTCATAGAGAGGACGGCCTTCTATTAACTGATCCTGAAACTCACCGCTGGAGGGATTGGAGGTCTTCACCAAAAGGAAAATTCCTTTATTCTCTTCCCGGCACACATCCAGGAAAGGCTTCACGCCGTCAATTCCGAAATAAGGATTTACGGTAACAAAATCTTCATTAAAGGGATAATAGGTCTTGCTTCCTACGGCCACCTTTCCTAAATGGCCTGCCGCATAGGCCAGAGAAGTGGAACCGATGTCTCCCCTCTTTACGTCTCCGATTACCACCAGTCCTTTTTCTTTACAGTAATCTACCGTCTTCTTGAATGCAGCCAGCCCCGGAAGACCGAATTGCTCATACATGGCAATCTGCGGCTTCACAGCGGGAATCAGATCCCATACTGCGTCTACGATTTCTTTATTATACTGCCATACAGCTTCCGCAGCTCCCTCCAGAGTCTCTCCCTTTTCTTCAAAGGCCTTGCTGGTGATATGCCCTGGGATATATCCCAGCATGGGATCCAGCCCTACCACAATGGGAGCTCCTGTCTGCTGAATTTTCTCCATAAGTTTCTGAATCATACTCTGTCCTCCATCTTTCTGCTTTTGTGCGTCTTCTTTCGTTTTCCTATTCTAACACAGGGGCTTTTCCGACACAAGAGCTCACTTCATCCTCTTGCTCTCGGTTTTTTAATATATGAGAATAAGTATTTTCTCACACCGTTGATACTGTAAAGGGCAAAACACAGGGCGGCTCTGCCTCTCCCCAACCCATGATATCTGTATGCCTTATAGGTTTTCCCTGCGGAGGCAAGCTTATTCCCGGACTTGCCGCTGGCCGTCAGACGGTACTTCAGCAGGGGCTCATTTACCGCCGCAGCCCTCCCGTACTGTTTCAAAAGATTCAGCCACAGAATATAATCCTCATGGCTGTCCTCATGCTCCATAGGGTTTTCCCTGGCCACCTCTGTTTTCATCAGCACAGAGGAACAGTTAATGCAGTTGTGAAGAAGGAGCCGGGGATAGGTAATTTTCTCCCTGACTCCAATCACTCGTCCTGTCAGCCTGCCCTCTGGAGTCACCAGCTCCCGTCCTGTGGCGCAGAGCACCACTTTTTCTTTCTGCATCAGGGCGAGCTGAGCCTTCAGCTTCCCGGGCGCCCACCAGTCGTCCGCATCCAGAAAGGCCACATATTCTCCCCGTGCCAGCCTCACCCCTCTGTTCCGGCTTCCCGAAGCTCCAAGCTTTTCTTCGTTATGAAAGTAACGGATCTGGGGAAAGGAACCGTACTTTTCCATCACCTGATCCAGCTCATCCGGGGACTGGTCATTCAGCACCAGGATTTCCAGAGGAACCTCCTGGATCAGGGCCGAATCCAATGCCTGGGATATGGTGCCGGCGCAGCGGTAGGCCGGCATAATGACGGAAACCAGAGGCTTTAATCCTGTTCCTGGTTTTCTTCCCTTACTGCCGTGGTCTGCCATTGCTCCACTCCTTCCGTGTTCTCTTTCTGGAACAAAATCTTGGCCGTGGTAGCCAAAAGCTGCAGATCCAAAAAGAAGGAATAATTTTCAATATAGGTGAGATCCAGCTTCAGTTTGTCGTAAGGAGTCGTGTTATATTTCCCGTACACTTGTGCATAACCTGTAAGTCCAGCCTTTACCTTCAGACGGTACGAAAACTCAGGAATATATTTTTCATATTCCGCGGCGATCTCCGGCCGTTCCGGCCTTGGCCCTACCAAAGACATGTCTCCCTGTATAATGTTGATCAACTGGGGCAGCTCGTCCAGATGGACATTCCGCAAAACCCGCCCCACCGGGGTAATCCGGTCGTCTCCCTTTCTGGCCAGCCGGGCGCCGTTCTTTTCGGAATCTACTCTCATACTCCGAAACTTATAGACCTGGAACACCTTGCCGTTCAGAGTCAGACGATCCTGCCGGTAAAAGACGGGGCCTCCATCGTATAGTTTCACCAAAAGGGCAATAATCAGCAGCACCGGCGAAAGTATGATCAGCATAAGGACGGAACAGATCAAATCAAAAATTCTCTTAACGACCTGCTTCTCCACGGTAAGACCGCAGTTTCTGAAAAGAAGCAGCGGCGTGTCGAACATATGAAGCTTTTCAGAACTCATAATCATGATATCCGAAATCTTGGGCTGGCAATAGCAGCGGATGTTTCTCTCAAAACAGAATTTCACCAGCATATTCCTCTCATGGGCAGGAAGATCCCCGATGATGACAGCCTGGTAGCCGGGAATTTCTTTCTTAATAGCTTCCAGGCCGCTGCTGATATTCATAGAGCCTTTGACTACGTATTTATCCTTTCTCTCCGCCAGCTTCCGGGACAGAGCCGCATACCCCCGGTTCCCGTATATCAGCAGCACCTCTCTGGGCGGGTAAATCCTGGCGTAAATCCAGCGCATAAAAATCACCCAGCACAGAACGGCGATGAGATTAAACCCGGTCACCTGAAGAATGGGACCCATATGAGTAAGGAATTTCCACCGTCCGATCAGCGCCAACTGCAGATAGGCAACCATATTTACGATCAAAACAGAAAAAATCTGTGCCAGGATCACATCCAGCACCCTCATATATCCAACCCGAAATGCGGAAAAAAGCTTAGATACCACAATCACCATGGCAGCATACAGGGCAATCAGCGCCCAGTTTCCTCTGTTCCAGTACAGCTTCCCGATGACATCCACCCGGCAGTAGTCGTGGAACCATGCATAGGCAAAGGCCGCCGTCTGAATCCCGATAATCAGCACCGATGCCAGAAACATAATAAGCCGTTTGTAGCGCTCTCTTCTGCGCAATCCAAATCACCTGCTTTCCGAAATATTCGCTGCTGCCTCTCTCTTTGGCAGCGGCAAGCACTCCTTCTTATTCTTCCCCATTATAAAACAGTTCCTGATAATTGACAACCATAAAGGATAGGCTGAATCCGCAAAGAGTTTCCTGCCCCCTATTACACTTATAAAAAACTTAAGAAATTTGCCCTTCCCCAAGAGTTGCAATGTATGATTCTGGAAGCTATAATGATAGTGAAAGAATGCTTGCTGTAGCTCTACACATAGTATTCTTTCTTTATCTACTGTTATTGAACCATAAGGGAAGAGAGGGAGGAAAATGAAAATCAAAAAATGGCTGTCTGCCGCCTGCCTGGCGGCTGCGTTGGCCTTTGCCCTGCCCACGGCAGGCGCAATGCTTGGACAGTCCCCGGGCCTTTCGGCGGTACAGGCGGAGGAAGAAGGATGGAACCAGGATAAAACCGGCTGGTACTATCTAGAAAACGGACAGAGGCTTACGGGGCTTCAGGCCATCGGAGGGGCTCAGTATTATTTTAATGACAATGGCTACCGGGTAACCGGTACGGTAAAGATCGGAAAATACACCTATCTTTTCCGTCCCACCAACGGAAAACTCTGCACAGGATATGCCGGACTCAAGAAGCTGAATAAGGAAGACGATTTTTACTATCTTTTCCTGAATTCCAGGAAAGGACGCGTGGCTACCAGACAATGGGTAAAGTCCAACGGGCGGTATTATTATGCGGATGCTTCCAGCAAGGTAAATCTGGGAACCATCAAGGTGGGAAACAAGCTGTATCACATTACCACCAAAGGCCGTATGACTTCCTATGGAAGGTCCACCTACGACAAGAAGTATTACTATGCCGGTTCAAACGGCGTGCTGAAAACAGGTCTTCAGAAAATTAACGGCAAGACATACTACTTCAGCCCCAAAACAGGCGCCCGCCAGACCGGCACTGTCCAGATCGGCAAGAATACTTATTACTTCACTTCCAAAGGATATGCGAAAGCCGGCTGGGTAAAACAGAAGAACAAGTACTATTACTACGGCTCCAACGGTAAGAAGCTTACGGGTTTCCGTACCATCAACAGGAAAAAGTATTATCTGGACGCTAAAAAAGACGGAGCAAGGACTACCAGCAGTTGGAAAAAGATCGGCAAGCATTACTACTATTTTGATTCCAAGGGAGTCATGAAAACCGGCTTCTTCAATGTAAATGGGAAAAGGTACTACGCAAACTCCCAGGGAATCCGCCGCAAAGGCTGGCAGACGGTAAACGGGCGGAAGTACTACATGGACAAAACGAACGCCGTTATGAAAACCGGCTGGTTTAATTACAAGAACAAAAAGTACTATCTGAATCCCAATAAAAAGGCATCCTCCTACGGAGCCGCCATGACCGGATGGGTGAAGATCCAGGGATCCTGGTACTACTTCAATTATGACGGCACCATGAAGACCGGATGGCTTCTGGACAACATGAAGTATTACTATCTGGATAAAAAGACAGGAAAGATGCTGACGGGAAAACAGAAGATCGACGGAAAGACTTACAACTTCGGTTCCAGCGGCGGCTTTAAGGCCCAGCTCTCCGGGGAATGGGTCATCAAGGTAAACCGTGTCATGAACTGCATCACCGTATACAGAGGCGACACACCGGTGAAAGCTATCGTATGCTCCACAGCAAGGGACGGGGTCAGCACCCCCTCAGGAACCTTCCGGCTTCTGGATAAACTAAGATGGCATGAGCTGATCGGTCCTTCTTGGGGCCAGTATTGTTCCCACATTACCAGCGACATTCTGTTCCATTCTGTGCCATGCACCAGATACCGGGATAATCACTCCCTGAACGCTGCAGAGTTTAACAAGCTGGGAACGGCCGCTTCCGCTGGTTGTATCAGACTGACCGTAGCAGACGCCAAGTGGCTGTATGAAAACTGTCCGGTGGGCACGAAAGTTGTCATCTACGATAACAAATCCACTCCAGGACCTCTCGGGAAGCCCACGGCACCTAAGATTCCTCTGACACAGAATTACGATCCTACGGATCCCTACGCCTGATCTTTCAGTTATTCAAAAAGGGCTGTGAAAAAATGATTTCTCATTTTTTCACAGCCCCCTTTTTGCTCTGCGCTCCGATCTACTTTTCAAATCCTTTTTGGATCAGCTCCACAATTCCCCTCATCGCCTCTTCCTCATCACTTCCGCTGCATTCAATCTCGATCTCATTTTCTCGCTGAACACAGGCGCTCAGTATACTCAGAAGACTTTTTGCGTTGAACTCTTTATTCCTGAAATGAAGCGTAATCTTTGAATCATATCCCATCGCCTTCTTGCAAAGCTCGCTGGCCGGCCTCATATGAAGACCGTCTTTGTCTGAAACTCTTATCTTCTGTCTAACCATTTATCCCTCCGATGCTTCTGCTGCGCTCTCCACGGTGGCTTCCGGCTGCGCCGATGTCACCACAAGCACTACTTCTGATGTCAATTCATATCCCGAAGGAAGGGTGATCTCCACAGGGATTTCATAGTTGCCAGGTTCTTCACAAGCGCTGAAATCCGCTGTCGCCTGAATATCGCTCTCCGTGATATCCACCGTAGTGTTATCTACAGAGTGTACCGTTACGGAAATCATATCGGACGGAGACACAGTCAGCGTCATATCGGCGGGACGGTTCAGAATCTCAATATTGGAAAGCGGTATGGTAAATGTCTTGTCTGCGATCTTCTCAATCAACACTGTAATGGTAACTGTGGCATCTGAATTCTCCGGCATTCGCAGATCCTCTTCCAAGGCTGTCAGCGTCTCATCCAGATTGGCCGTCACCGTTATGTTCTCTGAAGCATCTTCCACCGAGATGGGATCTTTGAGAACGATTTTGCCGTTCAGTCTCGCCAATGCCTCTTGGGTTCCCACCAGATTTACAGTTACTGGCACGGTAGATACATTGGAAACCTGATATCCTTCCGCAGGAGTGCCTTCCAGCTCTACCTCCACGGGAATATCCGCCATAGTTTCCCACAGGGTAATCTTCACATTTACTTGGTTGGCATCCAAAAGCACTCCCGAGCTGTCCTTAATCTGGAGCCTTCCCATCTGTGTCTCTGTGAATGCGGTCCCATTCTTGTCATAGACGGTCAGTGAGGCCGTCTTTCTTCCATCCTCAGACATGCCGTTGACATTCACCTCTGCCACAACCTGGCCGATAATGTCCACAACGCTCTCCGGCCCCGCAATCAGTACCGTCGGGCCGCCCACCACTTCCGTAACACCTACCTCATAGGGATTTTCGGGGCTTCCGTCCGTGCGCACGGTAATGTTAAACTCAGTCTGCTTATTCAGCTCAATCTGCACCTTCATGGAAGAGGGGTAAATATCCATCTCATCCCAGGTCACAGAGTTATTGCTGCACGTGGCATACAGAGGTACGGCATACATGGCATTCAGGTTTTCCAGATCCGCCACTACTATAAAGTCGTCTCTGGTGAGATTTTCTACAATGCTGCGCCGCTCTTTCACCCGGATACTGACAGAATCACCCTCTAGAACAGAAACTGTCCTGTCGATGGCAGTCACGCTGTCCATATTCAGAATCTGAACCGGAACATCCCGTACCACCTCTGAGATAATGGGATCGTCAATACTGATTACCAGCAGCCAAATCAGATACGCCACCAGGAGAGACAGTATTTTTAAGCCTATATTTCTGGTCAGCTTACGCTTCATCCTTGTTCCAACCTTTCCAAAGCCTGAATTTCTTTGTCTCCGTAGATTTATTCTGGAGAATCACCAACTGTTCCCGAAGTACCTCCGGTGTAACGTTCCTCTTCAATTCTCCTTTATACGCCACTGAGATGGCGCCTGTTTCTTCTGACACTATCACGGTAAGAGAATCCGTAACTTCACTGATCCCCACACCAGCCCTGTGTCTCGTCCCCAGCTCCTTGCTCAGAAGCATGTTGTCCGAAAGAGGAAGATAGCAGGTGGCGGACGTGATCCGGTTTCCCCGTACTATAATCGCCCCATCATGGAGGGGAGTGTTATGTTCAAAAATATTGATGAGAAGCTGGCTGCTGACAACGGAGTCCAGCACGATTCCTGTTCTCTCATACTCGTCCAAGCGTACGTTCTGCTCCATGACGATCAGCGCCCCTGTTTTTACTTTTCCCATCTCCACACAGGCTTTAACAATTTCATTCACTGTCCGGTCACTGAATCTCTCCGTGACATTCTTCCCTGTATCTATAGGGATCAGAGAAGAAACGATCTGCTTCTCTCCCAACTGCTCCAGGGCTTTCCGCAGCTCCGGCTGGAAAATAACGATGGTAGATGTCACAAGAATATCGATCCCACGGTTGACAATAAAGATCAGCGTATCCATGCGAAGCACGTATACGATCATTACGCAGACCAGAAGGATCATGATGCCCTTCAGCAAAGTCCAGGCCCGGGTCGTCTTGATCCATAAAAGTACATTATATACAAGAAATGCCAAAATGATTATTTCCAGCACATCTGTCACACTGATTGAAACCGATGGCTCCGTAAACCACTCAAGTCCGGAGTAAAACCAGTCCTTTATAAGGTCCATTCCCTTTCTCCCTTCCTTTTCAAGAATGCCGCCGGCATTCTTGCTGCGAGGCGCACGTCATGCACTGCGTGACATCCTTCCTATGTATGCGTCTCTGCAATCCGCTATAAAAGTGTTCCTTACACTTCTGCCAGTTAAGTATACCACACATTTTTCTCCGTGGAAACCGCCTTTTTCCCTTTTCCAGTACACAAGGTCAGAAAATATATTTCTTTCACTCCTGCCCTGCGCAGAAGCCCAGCAGCCTCATCCAGGGTACTTCCTGTGGTATAGACATCGTCAACTAAAAGCACCCTCTCCCAGAGGGTGGGTTTTTCTGAAAGCTGGAAAGCGCCGGCAAGATTTCTGCGCCGCTCCTTCCTTCCCAGGCTTTTCTGGGAGGCTGTATCCCTGCAGCAGGAAAGAGTCCCGGTTTCCAGGGGAATCCCCCATCTCTTTGACAATTCCCCGGCCAGTACCTCCGCCTGGTTGAAGCCCCTGCGGTTCTTTTTCTTCCAGTACATGGGAACCGGTATCAGCACCTGAGGATCCCAGCCCAAGGCTTTTTCTCTGAAAATCTCTGCCATCACTTCTCCGTAGTATTCCAGATATTCCCTCCGTCCCCGCTACTTAATCCGAAATACAGATTCCCGCATCACACCCGTGTAGGTAAATGCCCCTCTGCCGCAGTCAAAGCTATGGCGGATGCCCTTGCAGTCGGGGCAATATTCCGCCTGCATACTGTCAACAGGTTTGCCGCACTTCATGCAGACAGGCCCCTTGATGAGCGGAAGCTTCCTTTGGCATTCCCGGCAGATTTTAGGAGCCTCTTTTTCTCCCTTTCTTTTAAAAAAGGGGAGTACCTGGTCACAGACAGGACACCGCCTGGGATAGAGGATGTTCAGCACAGTTCCCCCTATACGTTTTACTGTCGTCTTCAAATATTTATACCATTTCCGCCCTGTCGGCTGCGGAACTCTCTCCCCTTTGTCCCTTTTCCAAGCCCTTTTATGCCTCTGCCAGCTCCCGTATTCTCAGTGCCAGAGTGGTATATCTTTTTTGTTCCATAGTATTGCCGATCATTTTCTCGAAGGTGTTCTCGTCCCCCACGAGAGTCACACATTTTCTGGCCCTTGTCACAGCCGTATACAGCAGGTTCCGGTTCATCAGCATCCTTGGCCCCGAGAGCAGGGGAATTACCACTGCCGGGTACTCGCTGCCCTGGGATTTATGTATGGTGACGGCGTAGGCCAGCTCCAGCTCTTCCAGCTCCGTATAAGAATATTCCACCATGCGCTGCTCGTCAAATTCAACGGTCACTCTCTCTGTATGAGGGTTAATCTCCCGGATCACTCCCATATCTCCGTTAAAAATACCGACTCCCTTCTCCACCGGAATTCCGTATTTTCCCCGGACTTCCCATTCCATCTGGTAATTATTCTTGGTCTGCATCACTTTGTCGCCCTCACGGAACCGGTGTTCTCCCTGCTCATGCTCCTTCTTGGAGGCAGAGGGGGGATTCAGGTATTCCTGAAGAATCCGGTTCAGCCGCTCCACTCCCAGCAGCCCTTTCCGCATAGGGGTCAGCACCTGAATCTCCGTGGATTTGGCCCCCACATAGGGCGGCAGCTTCTGGCGAACCAACTGAATGACAATGCTGATGATCACATTTGCGTCATACCGCTTCAGGAAGAAAAAGTCCCTGCTCTTATTGTCCAGAATAACCTTCTCACCGCCGTTGATCTTATGAGCGTTGACTACAATATCGCTCTCTGACGCCTGCCTGAAAATCCTGGTGAGACGCACCACCTGGATGCATTCCGACTGAATCATATCCTTCAGGATGCTTCCAGGCCCCACGGAGGGAAGCTGGTTCACATCCCCCACCATAATCAGTCTTGTCCCTACGGGCACCGCATCCAGCAAGGCGTGCATCAGGTACAGATCCACCATGGACATTTCGTCCACAATGATCACATCCGCCTCCAGGGGATTCTGCGCATTTCTCTGAAATCCTCCCGGACTGTCCTCCGATCCCCCTGACACCTCCAGGAGTCGGTGGATCGTTTTGGCCTCATATCCAGTGGCCTCTGTCATTCTCTTGGCCGCTCTCCCCGTGGGGGCTGCCAGAAGAAGATCCAGATTTTCAGATTCAAAGTAGGCGATCAGGGTATTGATGGTGGTGGTCTTTCCCGTCCCTGGACCTCCCGTTATAATCAACAGTCCGCAGCGCACCGCTTCGATGACGGCCTTTCTCTGCATCTCATCCAGAACCGTCCCGGTTCCCTCTTCGATCTTCTGGATCTTCTTCAGCACCGCCTGTTCATCCACAGCTTCCGAAATATTCAGGTCACAGAGCATCCTGGCGATGCTCATCTCCATATAATAGGACGAAGCGCTGTAGATCCGCTCCTGATCCTCTTCTCTCTTCACAGTGATTTTTTTCTCCACAGCCAGATCCATCAGGTACTTGTCCAGACTCTCCAAAGTCACTCCCAAAAGCTCCACAGTCCGTCCCATGAGCTCTTCTTTTGGAAGATAGATATGTCCCTCCGCCGCAGACTGCTGCAGAACGTAAAAGATACCGCACTTGATTCTATACTCAGAATCATAGTTCACTCCTGCACGCTTGGCAATCTCATCGGCAATCCGAAATCCGACTCCTGAAATATCATCCGCCAGGCGATATGGATTTTCCTGGATCACAGTATAAATCTCCCCGCCGTACTGCTGGTAAATCTTGACCCCCAGGGATGAGGAAATGCCATACTGCTGCAGGAAAATCATAGCCTTGCGCATGTCCCGCTTCTCGTATACCTGCTGCGCCACTTCCCTGGCTTTCTTCTCGCTGATCCCCTTAATCTCCGCCAGCCGTTCCGGCTCTTCCTCTATGATGCGGAAAGTTTCTTTTCCAAAGCGCCGGACGATCCTGGCAGCCAAAGCAGCTCCCACGCCTTTTATGGCGCCGGAGCCAAGATACCGTTCTATGGACTCTTCGTCCTCAGGCGGCTTGATTTCGTATTTTTCTACTTTAAACTGCTCTCCATATGTAGCGTGGGCTGTGTACTGTCCCTCCAGCGCCAGCTTTTCCCCCTCATTTATGTAGGAAAAAGTCCCCACACAGGTAATCTCATCTTCCTGAGAAGCCAGCACCATAACCGTATAGCCATTTTCGCTGTTCCTGTATATGATATGGTCTACATATCCTTCTATCTTCTCTGACATACATCCTGTCTCTTTTCCTGTTATTCCCGGCAGTCCGGACAGAAAGGATGAGAAGGCATACTGTCATGCCTTCTCCAGGGCCTTCCCGCTTCCCGCAGTCAGCTCAACGAATTTTCCTGTTCCCACAGCCACCACGGTCATGGGATCTTCAGCCGTCATAGTATTTATGCCGGTCCGGGCTTCGATCAACTCTTCCAGCCCGCTTAAGAGGGCGCCTCCCCCGGTCAGGACAATCCCCCGGTCCACCACGTCCGCCGCCAGCTCCGGCGGAGTCCGCTCCAGCACACTGTGAACCGCATCCACAATCTGGGAAGTCACTTCCTTCAGTGCGTCTCTTGTGTCCTCGGAAGTAACCCGGATCGTCTTGGGGAGTCCCGTCACCAGATCTCGGCCCTTGACTTCCATCATCTTGGGCTCCGGCTTCTCGAAAGCCGTTCCGATGGTAATTTTAATTTCCTCTGCCGTCTGCTCTCCAATCATCAGCCCGTATTTCTTTCGGACATATTTCACAATGGCATCGTCAAAATCGTCTCCCGCCACCTTGATCGATGAGCTTACCACAATTCCATCCAGAGAAATCACCGCCACATCGCAGGTGCCGCCTCCGATGTCCACAATCATATTTCCACAAGGGCGGGAAATATCAATCCCCGCTCCAATCGCTGCCGCTATAGGTTCCTCTATAATATGAACCTCCCTGGCCCCCGCCTGGTAGGTGGCGTCCTCCACGGCTTTTTTCTCCACCTCTGTCACGCTGCTGGGAACACAGATGCTGACCCTGGGCTTTCTGAACGACATTTTGCCGATAGCCTTCTGAATAAAATATTTGAGCATCTGTTCTGTTACGGTATAATCAGAAATCACGCCCTTTCGCATGGGACGCACCGCCACAATGTTTCCCGGCGTCCTTCCCAGCATCAGGCGTGCCTCTTCCCCTATAGCTTTAATCCGGTTCGTGTCCCTGTCATAAGCCACCACCGAGGGCTCTTTGAGCACAACGCCCTTGCCTCTTACATATACTAAAATACTGGCGGTTCCAAGATCAATTCCTATATCTGTAGCTGCCATATTCTTTACCCCTTTCGTCATCCCGTTCTTTTTCATTATAATACAGATATTCCCAAAAAGGGAATTCTTTTTCCCTTATTTATCTTTTTTTCATAAAGCCTTGGGAGACACTGTTTTCTTAATTATTTTTCCTCTTTTTTTAGAAACTAGACATACTTTAAACACATTTTGCCATTATACTGTAACCATATTAGCGAAGAGCTAATATATTTCATAACTCACACTTGGCAGCCCCCACACGCTGCCAAGTACTCCCTCAAACATTTACTTGTATGGATAAATTCCATACGGGGCAAAACATTTTTCAACCCAAATTTTTCTCTTTCCTGAAAAAGTCTGACTTGCGTCAGACTTTTTCTCATGTCATAGAAAGCCCAGCTTCCTATCAGTGCGGAGCAATCCATGGCTTTTATGTGCGGCGTTGCCTGCGCAGCAGGCACATCGCAGATGAAGTTATTTTTTCTCAGACAGATATTTCGCCACATAGATTCCCGTGTAAGAATCGGGGTTTTGGGCTACTTCCTCCGGCGTTCCCTGGGCGATGACTCTTCCGCCTCCGTCTCCGCCCTCCGGGCCGATATCTATAATATAGTCGGCAGTCTTGATCACGTCCAGATTATGCTCGATCACTACTACTGTATTGCCGCCCTCAGCAAGCCTGTGGAGAATCTCGATCAGCTTGTGTACATCGGCGAAGTGCAGTCCCGTGGTCGGCTCATCCAAAATATATATGGTTTTGCCCGTGCTTCTCTTGCTCAGCTCCGCCGCCAGCTTTATACGCTGTGCCTCTCCCCCGGACAAAGTGGTGGAGGGCTGTCCCAGCTTGATATAGGAAAGTCCCACATCGTAAAGAGTCTCAATCTTTCGCTTTATGGAAGGAATATGATCAAAAAACTTCAGCGCTTCTTCCACGGTCATATCCAGAACATCATAAATGCTCTTCCCTTTATATTTCACTTCCAGAGTCTCCCGGTTATACCGTTTTCCATGGCAGACCTCGCAGGGCACATAGACATCGGGAAGAAAATGCATCTCTATCTTCAAAATTCCGTCTCCGCAGCATGCCTCGCACCTGCCGCCCTTTACATTGAAACTGAACCTGCCTTTTTTGTAGCCCCTGGCCTTCGCATCCGCCGTCGCCGCAAAAAGATCCCGGATCTGGTCAAAGACTCCCGTGTAGGTAGCCGGGTTGGAACGGGGCGTCCTTCCAATGGGCGACTGGTCAATATCAATCACTTTGTCCAACTGTTCCATTCCCAGAATATCCGTATGCTTTCCCGGAATGGTCCGGGCACGGTTTAGATCCCTGGCCAGCCGTTTGTAGAGGATCTCGTTTACCAGAGAACTCTTTCCGGATCCTGAAACTCCTGTAACACAGGTCATGACTCCCAGAGGGAATTTGACGTTGATTTTTTTCAAATTGTTTTCCGCAGCTCCCCGGACCTCCAGCCATCCTGCAGGTTTTCTCCTGATAGCCGGTACTGGAATACAAAGCCTGCCGCTGAGATAAGCTCCCGTTACGGAACGTTCATTTTCCATCAGTTCTTCCGCCGTGCCGAAGGCCACGACTTCTCCCCCATGCTCTCCCGCTCCAGGGCCAATATCCAGAACGTAATCCGCCGCCCGCATCGTATCCTCATCATGCTCTACTACAATTAAGGTATTCCCCAAATCCTTTAAATTATTCAGCGTCCGCAGAAGCTTGTCATTGTCTCTCTGATGCAGGCCGATGCTGGGTTCATCCAAAATGTAGGCTACCCCTACCAGCCCTGATCCAATCTGCGTAGCCAGCCGGATTCTCTGGGCCTCTCCCCCTGAAAGTGTTCCCGTGGCCCTGGAAAGGCTTAGGTATTCCAGACCCACGTTTACCAGAAACCCCACTCTGGCCCGTATCTCTTTAAGTATCTGATGGCCGATCATCTCCTGATGGCTGGTAAGCTTCAGATCATCCATAAATTTTTTCAGGTCCCCCACTGACATGGAGGTAATCTCATGAATGTTCTTATCCGCCACAGTCACGGCAAGGGCAGATTTCTTCAGCCTCTGGCCGCCGCAGGTCTTACAGGGGGTAATCCGCATAAAGGTCTCATATTCCTGCTTCATGGTGTCCGATCCAGTCTCCTTGTACCGACGCTCCACATTTTTAATCAGCCCCTCAAAGGCCACATCGTAGACTCCTTCTCCCCGCTGTCCCCGGTAATGCACCTTTACCTCCCGGCCGTCGGTTCCATAGATCAGCATATGGCGGACAGACTCCGGCAGATCCTGAAAAGGCGTTCCCAGATCGAAATGGTATGATTCAGCCAGAGCGTCCAAAATCGCTCTGGTAAAGCTTCCCTTTTCCGTACAGGACTGCCAGCCCAATACGGCAATCGCCCCGTCCAGAATACTGAGGGATTTATCTGGAATCATCAGATCAATGTCGAATTCCATTTTATAGCCCAGCCCGTAGCAATCCGGGCAGGCGCCGAAAGGATTGTTAAAGGAGAAGCTCCGAGGTTCGATCTCCTCAATGCTGATCCCGCAGTCCGGGCAGGAGAAGCTCTGGCTGAATTGAAGAGTTTCCCCTTCCACATCCACCAGGGCGAGCCCGTTCGCCAGGTTCAGAACCGTCTCCAGAGAATCTGTAAGCCTTTTCTCAATCCCTTCTTTCACCATGAGACGGTCTACTACAATTTCAATATTATGCTTGATATTTTTCTCCAGCTTAATCTCCTCAGACAGCTCATACATATTCCCATCGATGCGGACACGGACATAGCCGCTGCGCCTGGCCTGCTCCAGAAGCTTTACATGCTCTCCCTTCCTTCCCCGCACCACCGGCGCCAGGATCTGTATTCGGGTTTTCTCCGGCAGAGCCATAATCTGGTCAACCATCTGATCTACCGTCTGTTTCTTGATCTCTTTGCCGCATTTGGGACAGTGGGGAATCCCGATTCTGGCATAGAGCAGACGGAAATAGTCGTAAATTTCCGTTACCGTCCCCACCGTAGACCTGGGATTGCGGTTCGTTGATTTCTGGTCAATGGAAATGGCCGGCGGAAGTCCCTCTATACTCTCTACCTCCGGCTTTTCCATCTGCCCCAGGAACTGTCTTGCATAGGAGGACAGGGACTCCATATACCTTCTCTGCCCTTCCGCATAAATGGTGTCAAAGGCCAGGGAGGATTTCCCGGAACCGGACAGGCCGGTCAGCACTACAAATTTATTTCTGGGGATATCCACGTCTATATTTTTTAAATTATGCTCGTTTGCTCCCCGAATGCGAATCAGTTCTTTTTTCTCAAATTTTTTCATTCTATCTCCTACTGCACTGCTGTCTATTGCTCCTGAAGGTATTTCTTCAGGGAAATCATCTTGTCACGCAGCCCTGCGGCTGTCTCGAAATCCAGCTCCGCAGCCGCTTTCTTCATCTTCTTCTGAATCTCTCCAATAAGCTTTTCCAGCTCTTTGGGATCCATGGATTCAGGATCCTTCTCCATCTTCTCTTCTTCTTTGGCGATCTCTTTTGAGATGCTTATGAGATCCCGAACTGCCTTCTTGATGGTCTGAGGCGTAATTCCGTGCTCCTGATTATACTCTTCCTGCACCTTCCGGCGTCTCTGCGTCTCTTCGATGGCCAGCCGCATGGAATCCGTAATCGTATCCGCATACATAATCACATGGCCCTGGGCGTTTCTCGCCGCCCGCCCAATAGTCTGGATCAGAGATGTCTCGGATCTGAGGAAGCCCTCCTTATCCGCATCCAGAATCGCCACCAGTGAGATCTCAGGAATATCAAGTCCCTCTCTTAGAAGGTTGATTCCCACCAGCACATCGAATACATTCAGACGCATATCCCGGATAATCTCTGTTCTCTCCAGGGTATCTATGTCAGAATGCAGATATCTTACCCGGATGCCGATATCCTTCATATAATCCGTAAGATCCTCCGCCATCCTTTTGGTCAGGGTCGTCACCAGCACCTTATTCCCCTGGTCCGTCTCCTTGCGTATCTCTCCCACCAGGTCGTCAATCTGCCCCTCCACCGG
This sequence comes from Candidatus Choladousia intestinigallinarum, assembly GCA_018712605.1. Lineage (GTDB taxonomy): Bacteria > Bacillota > Clostridia > Lachnospirales > Lachnospiraceae > Choladousia > Choladousia intestinigallinarum. Next base: position 1,968 of record DVGR01000067.1, on the reverse strand, counting down.
CCGCACAAAAACTTCCGGATCCAGAAGCCCCGTGGGGCGGATAATCTGCTCCGCCCGAAGCAGCTCATGCTCCGCCTCATACTCTCCCGGAGTCGCTGAGACGAACATCACCTGATCCAGTTTACTCTCAAATTCTTCAAAATTCAATGGCCGGTTATCTTTGGCAGAGGGAAGCCGGAACCCATAATCCACCAGTGTCGTTTTCCTGGACTGGTCCCCTGCAAACATTCCCCGGATCTGGGGCACCGTCTTATGGGACTCATCAATAATCAGCAGAAAATCATCTCCAAAATAATCCATCAGCGTGTGAGGCGTGGCGCCGGCCGGCATCCCCGCCAGATGCCTGGAATAATTTTCGATGCCGGAGCAAAATCCCGTCTCCCGCAGCATCTCAATATCAAAATTCGTCCTCTCCGCAATCCTCTGCGCCTCCAGGAGCTTGTCTTCACTCTTAAAGTATTCAACCCGTTCTTCCAGCTCTTTCTCAATCTCTTTCGTGGCGGCCAATATTTTTTCCATAGGCACCACGTAATGGGAGGCAGGAAAAACAGCTATAAAGTCCAGCCCTTTCTTAATCTCTCCGGTCAGCACATCAATCTCAGTGATACGGTCCACTTCGTCCCCGAAGAATTCTACTCGGTATGCATAGTCCGTGGCATTTGCCGGAAAAATCTCCACCACGTCTCCTCTTACCCGGAACGTGCCCCGGTGAAAGTCCATCTCATTCCTCTCATACTGAATATCGATCAGCTTCCTCAGAACCTCATCCCGGTCCCTCTCCGTCCCTTTTCTCAGATACAGCACCAGATCTTTATAATCGGCCGGGCTTCCCAGGCCGTATATACAGGAAACACTGGACACAATGATCACGTCCCTGCGCTCCACCAGAGCGGCTGTGGCTGAAAGCCGCAGCTTATCAATCTCGTCGTTGATGGACGAATCCTTGGCAATGTAGGTGTCTGATGAGGGGACGTAGGCCTCGGGCTGGTAGTAGTCGTAGTAGGAGACAAAATATTCTACAGAATTATCCGGGAAAAATTCTTTAAATTCTCCGTACAACTGAGCTGCCAGGGTTTTATTGTGGGCTATAATAAGCGTGGGTTTGTTCAAAGCTGCTATCACATTCGCCATCGTGAAAGTCTTCCCAGACCCTGTAACCCCTAGTAAAGTCTGGCATTGATTGCCTTCCTTAAAGCCTTTCACCAACTGCTCGATTGCCTGTGGCTGGTCTCCAGTGGGCTGGTATGGCGCTTCCAATTTAAAAAGTGTTTCTTCCGTCATAAATGGTTTACCTCTCTGTTTTTACAATGGAATTACACGAATTTTTCGTGTAATTCCATGTCGTATCTGATAAGGAAAAAGCGTTTACACGATATTGGTCCTAAATAGTACCTACAAAATATTCTAACATTACTTAATATATCCCGTTCGCATTTTAGAACAAACGTTCTGAATCCAATTTTACTCTATGTCTATATTCATGTCAATTAGTATTCACAAATTCCAACAATAATTTCATTTCATCGGTCAGCGGAGCAGCCAATACTTTCGTATCGTCTGCTCCTGCCCTCTCCTTTAGCTGTATATTATATGCCCTAATGTTGCACCATGCACTTTTAGACATTCCACTTTTGATACATTCATTCATGATTTTATTCCAGTGCTCTGCACGAACCTGATGTGTGATCTTATCCATAGAAATACACCTTTAAGAAACCTGTAGTTCTCTGGATGTATTATCTCATGGATAAATAAAATTAGCACGGTACTAGTGATTTACCTTATACTTTAAAAGTATATAGGAGAACAACACAAAAAAGTACAAACGTTCGGCTTTTACATCTGTACTTTTTTATAGTCCTGTCTTTATAGTGTTGTCATGCTGCCTGCAAATATTCTTCTGCGGCGCTGTCCATTTCTGTCATATCAGAATAATCGTAATACGTATCCTCCCGGCTTTCCAGCATA
>DVGR01000066.1 GCA_018712605.1 Candidatus Choladousia intestinigallinarum | reverse complement strand
AGGAATTATAAAAGGCACTGGGGGCGGAAGATCTTTGCTGATTAATGCCCATATAGATGTGGTTCCGCCGGGAGATGAGAAGAACTGGGCAACACATCCTTTTAAGCCTGTCATCAGAAACGGAAAACTCTTTGGAAGAGGGAGCTGTGATATGAAAGCAGGCGGAGCGGCGGCATTAATGGCTTTGGAAATTTTAAAGGAATGCGGAGTGAAATTAAAAGGCGATGTGATCTATGAGTCCGTGGTAGATGAAGAGGGTGGAGGAAATGGTACATTGGCCTGCTGTATGAAAGGGTATAAAGCCGATGCGGCTATTATTCCAGAGCCTACAGAACTAAATTTAATGCCGGCACATATGGGATGGATGTTCTATCGTATTACTTTTACTGGTAAACCAGTCCATTGTGCTTTTAAATGGAATGGCATAAATGCGATCGAAAAATGTCTGTCTTTTATGGCAATGATGCGGGAAGTGGAGAGACAATGGATGATTGAAAAGAGGCACCCGTATCTGCCGCCGCCAACGATCTGCTTTACAGTGATACAAGGGGGAACTTCCAGTTCCACGGTACCGGAACAATGCTCATTAGATATGTCGGTTCATTTTCATCCCTGTGAAACCATAGAGGGAAAGATCGGTGCCAGAATAGAAGAAGAGCTTATGCATAATATATCAAACTTTATTCAGGGGGATGATTGGCTTAAGGAAAATCCTCCCCGAGTTGAGAAATTTCAGCAGGGAAGTGCCTATGATATTGGCAGCGACCATCCTTTTGTTAAATGCGTTGCGGAAAGCCTTTTTGATATTACTGGCAGGCCGCCGCTGGTAAAAGGGCTTGCCAGCGGCGCAGATGCAAGACTGATAAATAATTATGCAGAAACCCCTTCTCTTTTATGCGGGCCGGGGTCTATCAGCGATGCACATTCTGCCAATGAATTTGTAGAAATTCAGCAGTATATGGACGCAATATCCATGTTCTGTGATGTAATCATAAAATGGTGCGGCGTGGCGGATGGAAGCAATTAGATTTGCACTTTTCTCCGCATCATCTCAGGATTTGAACAGTATTTCAGGGCCGTCTCCTTTGTGATGCGGCCCGCTTTATAGAGGTTAAGCAAACTGTTGTCCATGGAGATCATGTCCTCCTTGGCTGAAGTGTAAATCATGCCCTCGATCTGATGAACCTTATTGTCACGGATCATGTTGCTGATGGCAGGCGTCATCACCATAATTTCAAAGGCTGGGATCATGCGGCCGTCCACATCGGGAATGAGCTGCTGGGAAATTACGGCCTTTAAAACCATGGAGAGCTGAATGGCGATCTGTCTCTGCTGATTGGGCTCAAACACGTCTATGATCCTGCTGATTGTGTTGGCCGCTCCCATGGTGTGAAGGCTGGACAGAATAAGATGGCCTGTCTCTGCGGCGGTCATAGCAGTCTGGATTGTTTCAAAATCCCGCATTTCCCCCAATAGAATTACGTCCGGGCTTTGGCGCAGAGCTGCCCGGAGGGCTGACAGATAATTCTTTGTATCTGTGGCGATCTCCCTCTGGCTTACGATGCTCTTTTTGTGGCGATGGAGAAACTCCAGAGGATCCTCCAGGGTAATAATATGAGAACTCCTGGTTTCGTTAATGCGGTCAATCAGGCAGGCAAGAGTGGTGGATTTTCCGCTGCCGGCCGGCCCCGTTACCAGAATCATTCCCTTGGAAGAGGACGCCAGACTCATGACGGTCTCTGGAATTTCAAGAAGGACGGGATCGGGCAGCGAGAAGGCAATGATGCGGATAACCGCTGCAAGGGAACCTCTCTGTTTAAAAGCGCTTACACGGAACCGGGACAGTCCGGGAATGGAAAAAGAGAAGTCGTCGTCTCCGGTGTTCAGGAAACGTTCTATAGGGCGCTGAGCCGCCAGGGAATAAATCTGGCGGATTAATTCCTCTGTGGTGTCCGGCATCAGCCTCTCTCCCTGGGAGAGAATGATGCCATTCACTTTATAAGAAAGAGGAAGGCCTGCTATGATAAATAAATCTGAGGCCTTCTCCTGGGCTATTTTGTTTAAAAGGGACACTGCGTCTGATTTTTCCTGCATAAAAGTACATCCTTTCTTTTGCTTCTTTAGTCTTCCCAGGGAATGGCATCCAGCTCTGGCTGGTATACATTCTGGCGGGTATCTGGAGACCAGGTACGTGTGGACTCTGTTTTCCAGGTGTTTATGTTGAAAAAGGAACCAAAGGCAGCAGAAGGATCTTCAGCAGTCAGGACAATGGAGAGCTGCTGATCCTCTGCGTACGGAACCGTTAGAGACACGGAGGTATCCCACGTGGAAAAAGCAACAGTCTGATTGGAGAAAAAATCTGTCATAGCAGACAGAACCTCACTCTGTGTTTCCAATGGAGGAGTCCGGGAGGACAGCTCCTGATCCAAATCCGCCAGCAGCAGGGAAGCGGCGGCTTCCCCCTCATAGTAGGAGACCGTACGGTCTGCTATTTTTTTTGAAAGCCTCAGGTCTGCCCGGGCGCTGGCCAGGGAGAGAACCGCAAAGGTCAGAAGACACAGAGAAAGAAAGATCAGAAGAATGCAGGAAGTCCCGATGGAAATAATAGGCCTTACTCTTTTCTTCATGAAGGGGAATCCTCCTTTCCTGGGTGATTATAGAAGGTAAGGGATAGCTGAAATAAATCCTCTTCCTGTTCCAAATCCCGGATGGTCAGGGAGGCGGTTTTCAGACTGTGGGAAATTTCAATGGGAGCTTCCAGAGAATAAACTGCTTCTTCCTGGGAACAGGGCTGCCAGCCGCTGTCATACCAGGACAGATACTCTCCCTTTGAAAAGGTGAGTTCAGGAAGAAGCAGAGCCATTTCCTCCGGGGAACCATCAGAGCCCTTCAGGGCCTCTGCGAAGCTCTGAGCCAAATTTTGGGCAATACTTAAATTTTTTGATTCTCTGCTGGTAAGCTCGGCCAAGGAAAAAAGGCGGAGGCAGACGGTACACACCAGCATGAAGAAAAAGAGGACAATAATAAATTCGATTAGAAACAAGCTGGATCTCGTTTGGCCGGATTTTCTCATGGGCTTCCCTCCTGAGGGCTGTGGAGACTGATCAGTGATGTGGCGGTTCTCCCCGAAACGTCAGATACAGTACAGCGGAAAATCCCTTCTTTGACCGGTTCTATGATGAAGCCGCTGATTTCCAGAAGGGCAGTTCCCATATCGGGAGAAGCCGGGGAATCACTGTTGATAAATAATTCCCTCAGATATCCTTCGTCCTCATAAATATACGTAAAATAAGTTTCTTCCTCTATCTCCTGGGCGAGAACCAGAGCAGGGATTGTTCCGATTCGGGATAAAGTGACTGCCCCGGCTTCATCTCCCTGTCTTATTTTTTCTGTTACGTATGCCAGAGCTGTTCGGATTGTATAATTTCCTTCTAATTGACCGCTGCAGCGCTGATATACTTTCGCCCCAGTGAGAATGAGAATGATTCCCAGTCCGGTGAAGGAGAGGAAGAGGGTGAGTGAAAATAAAAAATCTACAGGATGTTTCCTGGCGGATCGTGTTTTCAATGGTACACCTCCTGACTATTCAGAAGAAAGACCGTTACGTCAGGCAGAATATTAGAGCCTGTGATTTCGTAATCAACCAGGTACTGGTCTTTATTGTAAGTAATGCCGTAATGCTCTTCCAGATATGCCAGGCTTTCAGGATAGGAGCCCTCCACCGCATAGCAGTGAACAGCGCTGCGGAGAATAGCTTCCTGGAGACTTTCTCCCTGGCGGGCGGAGGTGGAAGTGGAGACAGAATCTATTCCCAGGGAGAAAAGCACAGCCAGTCCGGCCAGAAATAGGAATGTAAAAAACGGACCCCGGCCGGAGAAGATCCGGCGTCTTTGCTTGTGAAAACGATTCATGAGATCCCTCCTTGTATAGTCAGAAAATTATCCGATTCCTGAAAGAATCCCGGCCAAAGGCAGCATAACGGAAAGGAGTATCAGTCCTACCATCACAGAAAGGACGGCTACCAGGGCAGGCTCCAGGGCAGATACGGCGTTCTGGATTTTTTCATCGGCTTCATTCTGGCATTCTTCCGCTACCTTTTCAAGTACAGCATCGGCCTGCCCGGTTTTAAAACCTACAGATATCATACGGGCATGGACACCAGAGAAAATTCTGCTCTGTTTGAGGGCTTCAGGCAATTCCGCTCCCTGGGAAAGGAGGGCTTGGGTATCCTGGGTTTTCTTTAGAAATTCCGGATTCTGAATCAGGGAAGATACCAGCAGAAAACCTTCCTCCATATCAAGTCCGCTTCTCAGGGCAATGGAGAGGCCTCCTGCAAAGCTAGAACAAGATATTTGTTCAGAGATCTTTCTGGCCGGGGGAAAAAGCAGCAGGAGTTTTTCTCTCAGCCGCTTTCCATGAGCAGTTTTGCACAGATAAACCAAAAACACAATAACTGCAGCCAAGAGCCCCATAAACACGGATGCATAGCGCCCTAATACAGTTCCGGCGTGAAGAACGGCTCTGGAAAGGCCGGTCATCTCTGTTCCCAGTTCCTGAAAGACCTGGTTAAAGACAGGCATAACCTTCACTGCCAGAACCACCAATACTCCGCAGAGCATGGCAAGCATAATAGCCGGATACGCTAAGGAATCCCTTATTCCTTTTAGCATCTCATCTTCTCTTTCATAGTAGGAGGCGAGAGAGGAAAAGACTTCCTCCAGAGTTCCGCAGCGCTCGCCCACCTCGGTCATATGGACTGCATAATCTGGAAACACTCCGGCTTCCTTCAGAGATTCCCAGAGTATTCCCTTCATTTCCAGAGATTCCTGGATTCCGGCGAGAATTTCCTCTCCTTCCTGCCCGGAGGCATCCTCCTTCAGAATGATAATTCCTTCCAAAACAGAAACTCCGGCGTGGAGAATCATGGAGAGCTGCCCGAAAAAAAATGCCAGTTCCTGACGGTTCAACTGTTTTTTCATATCCTGCTCCTTTTCTATCGAATATACTGTACCATATAATTTTCCCCATCTCCTATAAATTCCAGGATGGCGGGATCGCTGCCGCCTGTGGAGGCGAAGGTGGGATCCATGAACCGCCATTCATTTCCATTAAACTCAACGGCGTGTTCCACCCATCCGATGGATTCAATATAGACGTCCACCCAGGCGTGGCGCACGGAGGCGCTGTAGCCGATGGTCAGCTTGGTGGGAATTCCTAAAGACCGCAGCATGGAAGCCATGACGGCGGCATAGTCAAAGCAGATTCCTGTCCCCGTGGAAAGAGTGCTGTCTATATCGGGGAGGTAGCCGACCTCCACCAGGGCAGCCTTCTGGCTGTCATATGTAATATTCGCAATAATGTAGTCATAAATATTTTCCAGCGCCTTAAGATCTGATTCGGCATTTTCAGAAAGCTCTGCGGCCAACTGAACGCAGCGGTTATCCTCATGAAAATCTACGTATTGATTGGGATATAGGAAAGGCAGGAATTCATTATCTAAAGTTACGTCCACGGACTCACTGAACAGAGAAGCATACTGATCGCCAGCGACGTTTTCAAAAGCCAGAATCAGGTAATTGCCGTCTCCGGCAGTAAGGGGGAAGGCTGTGTAATCCCCCGCCTCAGTCAGAAAGTACTTGTAGGTGACTCCGTCAGGTCCGATAATCTGGATGTTAATTTTTTTTCCCTCTTCGCTAAGAATTCCCATAATGTAGCCCTGGCTGATATTGGAGAGATCCAGCAAAACAGGATCTCCGCCCAGAGTATTTTTCCCGTCAGCCTTGGGAGAAAGCACATTTATCTGTCCCGGCGAGTAAGCTTCCGGCTTCTGATTCTTCTTTTCTTCTCCTTGTGAACAGCCAAAGAGGAGAAGGGAAAGGAAGAGAAAGAGAGCAGGAAAAATACAGTATTTTTGGAATTTCATACAGAAAAACTCCTTAAGTAAAGCGGCAGCAGGCCGCTGTTTCAATGCTGAATTAAGTATAGCAGATTTGGCTAAAAAGGAAAGAGAGAAAAAGAAAAAGATTGACAAAAGCAGGGGGATGAAATATGCTGAATATAGAGATATTACAGGTTTTATGTTGATTATACTGCACCGCAGGGCGAGGGAGGAATTTGGACAGTGAAGCTCAAAGAGCGTTTTCAAAAGAAATCCGTGAGAGCGGCCGTTCTCATTCTGGCGGCACTTGTGCTGGTGGGAGGCGGAATCGGGATTTATGAGTACCAGATGCGGCTGGGTGTGCCGGAGCTGGTGACATTTGTGGATACAGAAGGATCGATTTCCATTTCTGAGGATGAGGTTCCACTGGGTTCGGCCCCTAAAGTTACCAGGAAGACGACCACCAAGACCACGAAGAAGACAGT
>DVGR01000065.1 GCA_018712605.1 Candidatus Choladousia intestinigallinarum | reverse complement strand
TTATCCAGAAGATCGGATCATTGTTCAGGAGAAGGGCACAGAGGAAAACTGGCAGATTATCAGGCAGGAACCGGGGATGAAACTGAACCTTACCGGAAAAGACGGAGGACTGGAGATAAAACTGGAAATAGGACAATGTTTTACGGGAAAGAATCAGAGAATTAGCTTTCAAAATGGAAAGATCTTTTTCATTCCGAGGGAGAGGGATACGCTATTAGAAGGTCTTCTGGAGTGTCTGGAGGAAAAAAGACAGAACACCTTATTCATACAGGAAAAAGACCTGCCGGTTTTTTGCAGCGCCTTTCTGCCGGAAGTTTCCAGTTATGCAAAGATTCGGCGAAAGAATTTCCGGGAGGAGGAGTATATCCTCCCAGAGGCAGCTTTCCGGTTTTATCTGGACATGCCCCGGCAGGATCAGATTAGCTGCCGGCCGGTGGCTGTGTATGGAGAAACCAATTACAATCTGCTCAGGGAAGACCAGGAGCCCTCAAAGAGAGATCTGTTTCACGAGGCGGAGATACAGGAGCTCCTGACTCCCTGGTTTAACGCTTTTGACCCGAAAGAAGAGCAGCTGGTACTGACCGGAGATGAGGAAAAACTCCTTCAATTTGTCACAGAAGGGATTGAAAAGCTGAAAGAACTGGGAGAAGTGTTTGTTTCGGAAAATCTGCGGAAACTGAAACTTCACAGGACCAACAGTGTAACTGCAGGGATATCTCTGTCCGGGAATCTTCTGGAACTTCAGGTGTCTGCAGATAACTTTTCCAGGAAAGAACTGGCGGAGATATTCTCTGCCTACCGTCAGAAAAAGAAATATTACCGGCTGCAGGATGGTGAGGTGCTGGATCTGCGGGATCCCAAACTTCAGGAACTGTATGAATTGCTGAATGATCTTGGGATCCGTGAGAAGGATCTGGAGAAGCCGCACATCCAGCTGCCGGGCTGCCGGGCGCTTTATGTGGAGGAACAGATAGAATGCCGTACTCATCTGGAGGTCCGGGAAAATCAGGAACTGAAAGAAAAAGTCCGGGCTATGGATGAGGATCTGGAGGAGGAAAGGATTCCCGGGGACCTGGACAGAATTCTGAGAGAATATCAAAAGACAGGGGTAAAATGGCTGTGCAGGCTGAAAAAATGCGGATTCGGCGGTATCCTGGCCGATGATATGGGACTTGGAAAGACTCTTCAGGTCATTGCTTTTCTTGTGATCCAGTACCGGAAAACCGGGGAAGAGGAGAACTGCCGCACGCTGATTGTTACGCCGGCTTCTCTGGTCTATAACTGGCTGAGTGAGTTGGAACGGTTTGCGCCGGAGCTTCCTGTGCGGGCGGTAGCCGGAAATGCCCGGGAACGGGAGACATGGATAAAGAATGCAGGGAAAAGAGAGGTTCTGGTAACTTCTTATGATCTGCTGAAAAGGGATATCAGTTTTTACCGGGATCTGGACTTTTCCTGCCAGATCCTGGACGAGGCCCAGTATATTAAGAATCACAGTACCCAGGCGGCCAGGGCGGTGCGAAGGATCCGTTCACAGTTCCGGGCGGCGCTGACAGGAACGCCTGTGGAAAACCGCCTTAGTGAGCTGTGGAGTATTTTTTATTATCTGATGCCCGGATTTTTCGGACTTTATCCTTCTTTCAGGAGAGACTTTGAACAGCCTATTATCCGCCAGGATACCCAGGCAGCCCGGAAACTGCAGAAGATGGTGAGGCCCTTTATTCTGCGGAGGCTGAAAAAAGATGTGCTGAAGGATCTGCCGGACAAGCTGGAAAAAAATACTTATGTAAAGCTGGAGCCGGAACAGCAAAGAATTTATGACGCCCATGTGCAGAGGCTGAAAATGTTTATGGAAAAACAAAATGAAGAAGAATTCAAAAATGCAAAGCTCCAGATCCTGGCGGAACTCACAAAACTGCGGCAGATCTGCTGCTGCCCGGGACTTCTTTATGAGAATTACCTGCCGATTTCTGCCAAGGAAAGCCTTTGCCTGGAGCTGATCAATAATGCGGCGGCAGGAGGCCACAAGGTACTGCTGTTTTCCCAGTTCACTACTATGCTGGACCAGCTCTGCAAAAGACTGGACCAGGGAAAGATTCCTTATTACCTTCTGACCGGATCTGTGTCTAAAGAAAAGCGCCAGGAGATGGTAAAGGTCTTCCAGGAGGATGACACACCGGTATTCTGTATTTCTCTGAAGGCAGGGGGAACAGGTCTGAACCTGACGGCAGCGGATATTGTGATCCACTATGATCCATGGTGGAATACGGCGGTCCAGGATCAGGCCACGGACAGAGCCCACCGGATCGGCCAGGAAAATGTAGTCAATGTATACCGTCTGGTGGCTAAGGGAACTATTGAAGAAAATATTATCCGCCTTCAGGATCAGAAGCGTCAGCTGGCAGACAGTATCTTAAGCGGAGATGGAATGAGCAGCGGAACCTTTGATAAAGAGGAACTGCTGGAACTGCTGGGGTAATCCGGCAGACAGACTTACATGAGGCCCATTGTTAAGAAAAATAAGAAAACAAAATAAGAGCTGTCTATTCCTGCAGGCAGTGAGCCAAATGAACAGGTTTGCATATCCATTTGGCGACTGCTGCGAGGATTTTTGACTTAATTATGTTTTCTTTTCCTTACTTCTTCTAGACAAGGGCAGTTCATGAAGGCATAACTCTGGATTTCTGTTACTGAATTCGGGATAACTACAGAAACTACTGTCTGATTACCCTGGAATGCAGAATATGACAGTGTGGTAACGCCATCGGGAATCGTCACATGTTCCTCTGAACCACGATATTCAAGAAGTACTCCGTTTTCAATCAGAAAATCTTCCTGGACAGGATCTTCTTCTCCTCCCTCAGCAATAGGCTCTGGTTCAGAAATGTTGTTTTCCTCAGCACTTGTAACCTGAACGG
>DVGR01000007.1 GCA_018712605.1 Candidatus Choladousia intestinigallinarum | reverse complement strand
CAGCCAACCAATGCCTTTCCTACGGGAGACTCATTGGAGATCTTTCCTTTAAGGCTGTTTGCCTCAGAGGATCCCACGATCTGGAATTCCATCTCTTCCTCAAATTCCTCATCAAAAACTTTTACGGTACAGCCCACGTTGATCTTGTTTACGTCAACCTCATCCTCTACCACAACTTCAGCGTTCTTGAGAATTTTCTCAATCTCTTCAATCCTTGCTTCGATGTCACGCTGTTCATCCTTTGCGGCATCGTACTCCGCATTCTCCGAAAGGTCCCCCTGTTCTCTGGCCTCTTTAATCTTGCCTGCCACTTCTTTTCTCTTGAAGACTTTCAGGTCATGCAGCTCCTCTTCCAGTTTCTTTAAACCCGCATACGTTAACAGATTTTTCTTTTCTTCCATTTCCTCTACACCCTTCCTTGCTGCACAGCAGAAATTCTTAGATTTTCCTGCTGATGATATTTTCAATGCCGGCTGTAAACACCGGCATAGATTCTGCTCCAACAATCATGGTATTATATCTAAAAACCCTATATTTGTCAAGAAATCCTCAGCTCTTCTTAAAAAGATTACTCCTAAATTTTTTCTAAAATTTTTCATTCAGCAGCACTCTCATCTGTTCGGCCGTCTCCGCCTGGTTGATAGCCTGCCGCAGCCTCGCTGAATTGGGAAAGCCTGCCGTGTACCAGGAAATATGCTTTCTCATCTCCCGAACGCCGGAATACTCTCCCCGGTATTTTACCTGCATGTCCAGATGCCGGAACATCATGGCCCGGATCTCATCTCTGGAGGGGCTCTCAGGTATACTGCCTGTTTCAAGATACGTACTTACGGCTTTGAAAATCCAGGGATTTCCCCGGGCTGCCCGGCCAATCATCACCCCATCGCAGCCTGTTTCCTCTAAAAGCTTTTTAGCCTTCTGCGGAGAGTCCACGTCCCCGTTTCCGATCACAGGGATTTTCACCGCCTCTTTCACCTCCCGGATCACCTCCCAGTCCGCCTGGCCTGAATAATACTGACTCCTGGTTCTTCCATGAACGGCCACGGCCGCAGCTCCGGAAGCTTCGGCGATCCTGGCGATCTCCGCCGCATTGGAGTCTCCTTCCTCGAAGCCCTTCCTTATCTTTACCGTTAACGGTTTTTTTATAGCTCGAACTGTTTTGGAAATAATTTCTTCCACCAGCTTGGGCTGCTGCATCAAGGCGGAGCCTTCTCCATTTTTTACCACCTTAGGTACGGGACAGCCCATATTGAGGTCCAGGATATCAAAGGGACGCTCTTCAATATATGAGGCCATCTCACTGATTATGTCAGGATCCGAACCAAAAAGCTGAAGAGAGACGGGATGTTCTCCCGGCGCAATCTCAAGGAGCGCTTCGGTATTTTTGTTGTGGAAAGATATTGCTTTGGCGCTGACCATTTCCGTGCAGACCAGCCCTGCCCCCTGCTCGCTGCAGAGCAAACGAAAAGGCAGGTCTGTCACTCCTGCCATTGGCGCCAGTATTACAGGGTTTTTCAGATGCACTGTACCGATGTTCATGCTCTCTCCCCCGCAGCTTTCCCGGCTTCAGCTCCAAAAACCAGTTGATAATACATTTCCAGAGAGCGCAGCAGGCCTTCTTTCGTCCTCTGCAGCTCTTTGATTTTCAGAACGCTGCCAATCTCATCGTAAGAAAAATCATCCTCTGCTGCTTCCGTGCGAAAATGCAGGTTTCCTCTCCCGTCAAACTCCAGTAAAAATATGCCTCCTACATCCTGTGTATACAGCACGCACATAATCTGCAGTTCATCTTTGACCACCTGGGGCAGTTTCTGAAACTGCTCATTTAAATAAAACTTTTCTTCATAAGCATTGGCGCCGCAAAGCACCAGACTGTTTTCTTCTTTCATTCCTTTTCCTCATCCAATATATCCATAGATTCCCCGGACAGATACCTCTCCCGAGTACACTGCTTCTGTCGTCCCATCCGGCAGCTCTACAAGCAGCTCTCCCTTGGGATTAATACCTTTGGAAATCCCCTCATGCTCATTCCCTGGCTCCAGCACTCTCACAGCACTGTCTTTTCCTGCCAGCATCCTGTTATACTCTTCCTCAAGCTCAGATAAATCACCGGTTCGCAGAAAAGCTTCAAAATATTCCTCAAACTTATCGAGGCAGAGGGCAGCCAGCTTAGCTCTGTTGGTTTTTTCTCCGGAGCTGCTCAGCAGGGAAGATGCCACATCCTGGATCTCCAGGGGAAATTCCTGCTGATTGACATTGATTCCCGTTCCCACTACCAGATAATTAATACATTCCATCTCAGCGCTCATTTCCGTAAGAATCCCACAGATCTTCCGTCCGTTTATAACAATATCATTGGGCCATTTAATTTTTGCCTCTGCGCCGCATAGCTCCCTGCAGGCCTGGGCCACTGCCAACCCCATCACCAGAGTCACCATGGAGGCCTGGGCCGGAGACAGATTGGGCCGCAGAAGAAAGCTCATGGCAATACTGGTCTTACCGGGAGTCTCCCATGTTCTCCCCCTTCTGCCTTTTCCTTTTTCCTGTTTTTCTGCCAGAATAAGGGTTCCGTTTGGCGCCCCCTGTTCAGCCAGACGCTTTGCCTCATTGTTTGTGGAATCAATGGATTCATAGTAATGAATCTCTCCCCCAAGCCATTTCGTCTGTAATCTGGCGCCTACCTCTTCTCCCGTAATCTGGTCTGGAGAAGAGAGAATTTTGTAACCCTTTCTTGAAACCGCCTGGATCTCATATCCTTCTTCTTTCAGTTGGTTTATGGTCTTCCAGACGGCTGTCCTTGAAACATTCAGGTCCTGACAGAGCTCCTGCCCGGAAATATAATCATCCGCCCGGTAAAGAGCGGATAAAATTCTGCGCTTCATGGCCTTCCTCCTATTTTTTTCGCTGTACCCTGTATTTTCTTAATAAATCAAAGGGGTAATATCTTTTTATGTCATAGGAAAGCATTTTCAAGCTTCAGCGCGGCAGGATCTTTCCTATGACAGAACAGAAGAGGGGCCTTTACAGCCCCTGCATCTGTCCCGCATTAAAAAAAGAAAAAACTAAATATGCTAAAATACCG
>DVGR01000064.1 GCA_018712605.1 Candidatus Choladousia intestinigallinarum | reverse complement strand
AATCATTCTGGCCACCTGTATCCTTATGGCAGCGGGGATTTTTATAAAGTACATAGAAATTGATTTTGGGCGCACCGCCGGCATCCTCAATGCGTATCTGGGTGAAATTTTTGGAAGGATTCCTGAGATTGAGGACGGGAAGGTTTCCTTTTCCGTTTATACCTTGATCCGTGGGGTGCTGCTCCTTAAAGACGAAGGTTCTGTAGGAAATCCGAAGGTGAATGACTTCCTTTTTCACATTTTTATAGTTCTCCTTCTTCCGTATTTTATTGGAATTGTAAATGGGATTCTGGCTTTTTTGAGAAAAAAATGGAGTTATATTGTTTCGGCTGTTTTTTCTGTTTTGACTGCAGCATTTCTTCTCATGGATCCTCTGTTTTTTATACCAGGCAAACTCATGGGACTGCTGCCAGCCTACTATAACATAGCCTTTGGAGGCAATGGGGAGAGTCTTTTCAGAAATTTGATCCTGTCGGGTTTTAGCGTTGGGTACTGGATCAATCTTCTTTCTCTTCTCATCGCTTTTATTGCGGCTTTTGTGGGATGTTTTGGGAAAAACAAGGTAAAAAGAAAGAAAAAGAAAATCGGGAAGGAACCGGAGATTCTCTGCTTTTGCGGCATGCTGGAAGGCGCAAGGATTCCAGTGCGGGACGGAGATGAAATCCTGGTTGGAAGAGACGCACAAGTAAGCCATTTGATTTTAGAGGGAGAGGGCGTGAGCCGGAGGCATTGCCGGATCCGATATGACGGCTCCCAGGAGGCGTATTTTGTGACCGATTATTCTATGAACGGTACTTTTTTATCAGAAGGGGACAGGCTGCCTACCAATCAGGAAATCAGGCTCTCCAGAGGGAGTGTAATTTTTCTGGGGAACAGGGAGAGCAGGCTTTCTCTTGAGTGAAAAAGGAGATGAGAAGTGGAAAGGGCAGAGAGAATTTTAATTATCATTGATTCCGAAGGAAAGATGCAGGAAAAATCCCTGGCAGGATTAGAGAACGGCATGATTTTCTTTGGAAGAGATCCGCAAAAAAATGATGTGGTGATTTCATCCAGGGCGGTTTCAAGGGTGCATGGAAAGTTTAAACTGGAGGGAGAGCGTCTTCTTTTCGCAGATATGCAAAGTACCAATGGAACGGTTCTGGAACGGGACGGGCGCCAGAAATTCCTTCGAGGAAATGAAACGTATGAAGAAGTGCAGGATGGAGACATGCTCAGGATCCTTTCCGGCGATCAGAAGGCTGGAGGGGATGTGCTGATTCTGTATACGGCGGATGCCGGGAAGGGAACCTGGCGAAAGCTTCCGGTTCTCACCAGCAGAGTTTCCATTGGACGGTCGCAGGAAAATGACATTGTTCTAAGACATCCCAGTGTCTCCAGATTTCATGCGGCGATTGAAAAGAAGGAGGGCAGCTATATCCTTTCGGATTTAGGAAGCGCCAACGGCACCTTATTAAATGGAGTGACCTTGACTGGCAGCCGCCGGCTGGGAGACCGGGACGTGATCCGTATTCTGAACCACACGCTGATCTATGCGGGCGGAAAGATCTATTACAAAAGTTCTGCTTCCGGCATCAGCATACAGGTATCGGATATGTGCAAATATGTGGGAAAAGGAAAGAAAATTCTCGATCACGTGAGCTGCGAGATCGAGAGCAACGAATTTGTGGCGATCATCGGCGGATCAGGGGCTGGAAAATCCACCCTGATGAATGCGATCAGCGGTTTTGATAAAAAGACGGAGGGAACGGTGCTGTTTAATGGAACCGACCTGCGCGGTCACTTTGACGTCCTGAAAGGAATGATCGGTTACGTTCCCCAGGAGGACATAATCTATGAAAACCTGACTCTCCGAAAGATGCTCTTTTATACGGCAAAGCTGAAAATGCCGGGAGATACATCAAAAGCAGAGATTGAAAAAAGGATTGACCAGGTTCTCAACATGATTGAACTTAAGGAGCATCAGAACACGTTGATTCGGAAACTGTCCGGAGGCCAGAAAAAGAGAGCCAGCATCGCAGTTGAACTTTTGGCGGATCCCAGTGTGTTTTTTCTGGATGAACCTACTTCAGGCCTGGATCCCGGGACAGAGCAAAAGTTGATGATGACGCTTGGCAAGCTTTCCAAATCCCAGGGCAAGACGATTGTAATGGTGACTCATACCACGCAGAGCCTGGAGCTTTGCGACAAAGTGATTTTTATGGGAAGAGGCGGACGCCTGTGCTTCTGCGGAACCACCGAGCAGGCCAGAATGTTTTTTGACACAGAGGATCTGGTAGAGATCTACAATATGATTTCGGAGGAACCGGAGCTTTGGGCCGGGCAGTTTGCGAACTGTATGGAATACCAGCGGCTTCCAGCGGGAAAGGGAAAAATGAGTTCAAGAAAAAAGAGGACCTATCCCCTGAGGCAGCTTCAGGTTCTCTTGTGCAGATATATGGAACTGATCAAAAATGACTGGCCAAGGTTGATCATGCTTCTGGCACAGCCGGTTCTGATCGCGTTTCTCCTGTCCATAGTGGCGGGGGAGAAGGTTTTTGAACAGTATGAGGATACGAAATCGATTCTGTTTTCCTTAAGCTGTGCGGGAATCTGGATTGGGTTATTCAACTCGATTCAGGAAATCTGTAAAGAACGGGCGATCTTGAAAAGGGAATATATGGCGAATTTAAAGCTGCCCCTGTACGTGTTGTCGAAGTTTTCTGTCCAGACTTTTTTAGGGTTTTTCCAGGCTGCCCTGATGACCGTTGTTTTTGTACTGACGACGGGAATCCCGGAGGAGGGGATTTGGTTTGAAAACCCAGTTTGGGAGATCTTTCTTCTGGTATGGCTTACCATAGAAGCCTCAATGGCCCTGGGCTTTATCATATCCGCACTGGTCCGCAGCGGGGACAAGGCTATGGCCATGGCGCCCTTCGTGCTGATTGTGCAGCTTCTGTTTTCAGGAATTCTTTTTGAATTAAAAGGGATGGGGGACGTGATTTCCAGCGTCACCATCAGCAAATGGTCCGTGGGAGGACTGGGAAGCATAGCCCATTTAAATGATCTGTCTTTGCGGATTCAGGAGCAGCTTCCAGGAGCCGTTCATGAGGCGGAAGAGATTTTTGAGGCCACAGGGAAACATTTATGGCAGATGTGCGGAATCCTTTTAGGAATGACGCTGCTATGCGCACTGGTGTGTACACTGCTTCTGAGAGGGCTTTCCAGAGATTCCAGGTAGGAGGGGAGATAGATGAGAAATAAAAAGAGGATTTCGATTTTTCTCGCTGCGTCGGCCATGACGGCGGGAATTCTGGCAGGCTGCCAAAGAAGTGAGAATTCCCCGGGAAATTTTGCGGATATAATGGAAGCGGTGGATGAATTGTCACAGGCGGAGCAGCTTCTTCAGATCATGGAAACAGATACGGAGGGAGAGGCCAATGAGTAATCCGTGGTGCATGAACTGTTTTCAATATAAAGGAGAGTATGAAGTCTGCCCTTACTGCGGATACGTGGAAAATTCTTTGCAGGAAACCACTTGCCAGCTAAAGCCTGGAACGATTCTCAGGAAACGATATATGATTGGAAAAATGAAAGGGATCGGAGGCTTTGGCATTATCTATAAAGGCTTTGACACCGCTTTGGGGATTATGGTGGCAGTAAAGGAGTTTTATCCGGCGAGACTCGTCAGGCGCATGGAGGGAGAAGAACGGGTTAGTGTCTTTTCAGGAGAAAGAGTGGGGGAATTTAAAAGGCAGTTGGCGAGATTCCTGAATGAAGCGCAGAATCTTACACTTTTTTCCAAAGAACCGGAGATTGTACAGGTGTATGATTATTTTGAAGAAAACGGAACTGCCTATATTGTTATGGAATATGTTAACGCTCCGCTTCTGAAGGAATACCTGAAGATAGTGGGAAAGATTCCGGCCCCGGAAGCCTGCGCCTATATGCTTTCCCTGCTGAATGCGGTGGAGAAAATTCATGAGCAGGGAATTCTTCACCGAGATGTCAGCCCGGATAATATTTTTCTGGTGGATCGGGGGAAAGTGAAGCTTTTTGATTTTGGAGCGGCGAAGTTTCTCAAGGAACAGGACGGGGAGGAAGTTCCCTTGGTCGTAAAACCTGGATATGCCCCCATAGAGCAGTATCGCAGCAACTGGAAACAAGGATTTTCCATGGATCTTTATGCGGCAGGCGCAGTTTTCTATGAGATGCTGACCGGAAGAAAACCTCCGGAGTCTTTGGATCGGCTGGAGCAGGATGATCTGAGGATGCCTTCTGAGATGGGGGAGGATATGGATCCGGTGATAGAGGAAGCGATTCGCAGGGCGATGAACTTAAATCCCGAAAAAAGATATCGCAATGCCAGAGAATTCAAGCGGGCAATTCTGAAAGAATAACCGAGATACGGCAGGAGATATTTCAGAAAGAAGGAATCGAAAATGCATTTATGTATGGGCTGTATGAAAGAAATTACAGAGGACTGCAAGGTTTGTCCTCACTGCGGGTACCGGCAGGATTCCCAGGAACCGGGAAATTATTTGGCTCCGGGAACCATCCTCTGCAACAAATATCTGATCGGAAGAGTATTGGGAATCGGAGGCTTTGGCATTACCTACATAGGCTACGACTGCATAGTAAAGAGGAAGGTAGCCATAAAAGAATTTTTCCCGGGTTCTCTTGCCACAAGAAATCAGGGGATTCAGAAGGTGACCGTATATTCGGGGGAGGCGGGAAAGCAGTTTGCGGCAGGACTGGAGAGCTTCCTACTGGAGGCCAGGCAGCTCGCTGAGTTTTCCGGTGTCCCGGAAATCGTGAATATTTATGATTATATCCGGGAGAATGATACCGGTTATATTGTCATGGAATTTCTGGAAGGCCAGACAGTGGCTGAAATGATATCGGGAGGAAGAAAGCTTTCTTACGGGGAAGCGGAATATATTATCCTGCGGGTGTTAAGCTGTCTGTCCATCGTACATACGGCAGGAATTATACACAGGGATATATCACCGGATAATCTCTTTATTACGAAGGACTTGCAGGTGAAGCTTCTGGATTTTGGAGCGGCCAGGTATGCAGCGGCGGAGGCTTCAAAGAGCCTTTCTGTGATTCTGAAACCTGGATATGCGCCGGAAGAGCAGTACAGGAGCCGTGGAGAACAGGGGACCTGGACGGACATTTATGCGGTTGGCGCTACTTTTTACCGTATGCTTACAGGGACGAAGCCTCCTGAGGCTTTGGAACGGCTCATGGATGACAAGCTTCAGCCTCCGTCTCAGTTCTGTGCGGAGCTTACCCCTGCCAAGGAAAAGGTCTTGCTGGCCAGCCTTGCGGTGAAAAAAGAAAACAGGATCCAGACGGCAGAGGAATTCAGGACCAGGCTGCTTATGGCGGGACAGAGGGAAAGTTTTCAGGATTCTCCCGCACCTTCCTCACCGCCGCAGGAAACGGGAGAGGACAAGACCGTTCCCTGGAGGCCGGGTATTTCAGATACAGAGAATTATAATCACGCAGAAGAAAAGGAGTCAGGTTCACGGAAGCCCTCCAAAGGAAAGAAAACCGGTATTGTTTTGGGCGTGATCGCTTTACTGGCTGCCCTGGCAGGCGGAAGTTTGTATCTTATAAAGAGCGGTGCCCTCCATTCTGTTTGGAGCCAAAATCAGACAGAAGAGACGGAGCTGCCGCAGACAGAAACGGCCCAGTTAACCTTGCATCAGTTGGATCCCGTTCAGACAGAAGAGCAGCAGTCTGGAACTGTTCAGACAGAAACAGAGCAGCCGGAATCCGTTCAAACAGAAGCGCCGCAGGCGGAGACGGCCCAGACGGAGCTGCCGCAGCCGGAAACGGCTCAGGAAGACGCATCCCATAAAGCCGTTCTTTCTATTGAAGATGTGCTGATTTCTGGCGCAGAGTTCAATGCTCTTGCCGGAAGGATCCAGGTTCAGTCTGTAGCTGCCACTTCGGAGAATGAAGATGAAGGACGTGTGTTTTATGCTGAGAATACTCTGAATCTAGATGAGGAAGTCTGCTGGCAGGAAGCAGCTCCAGGAAATGGGGCAGGGGAGTCGCTGACCTACACCTTCGAAAAGACAGAAACCTTGAATTATATCTTTCTAAAGAGCGGTCATTGGAGAGACTGGACACATTTCAGATATCATAACCGGCCCTCTAAACTGAAAATTATTACGGGACAAGGGGAAAGTGAAATTTTCCTTGAGGATGGGAGACAGATCCATTGCCTGTGGTTCAACGCTCCTGTAGAGACGGATTTTGTGGAAATCCAGATCCTGGAGACATACTCAGGTTATGGGGCAGACGATACATGTGTAACGTATGCGGGCTTTGGATATTCCCAGACTCCGCCACGACTAATCGAAGAGGCCGGACTCTCCCAAATCTCTTATGTGAGAATGGATGAAATAGAAACACCTCTGGGAATGGAGATTTTCCCTGCGGCGGCAAAAGCCAGTTCAGAACTGAATCAGGACGGCATTGTTTTTGAAGCGGAATATACATTGGACGGCAGCGAGGACACGTCCTGGCAGGATGGACTTCCAGGCAATGGAATCGGTGAATACCTGGAGTATACATTCCCCTCCAGTGTTCCCTTGAATGCGCTCTCCGTCAAGTTGGGAAACTGGCTTGGGTATGAGAATAATAACCGGCCCAGTAAGCTGACTTTCGTGTTTGACGGCGGGATCTGTCAGGTGGAATTTCCAGATCTTAAAAATGAACAGTGCATTGTTTTTGACTCTGTACAGGAGACCCAGACGGTGGGGATTTATGTGGATGCCGTATATTTAGGCGCAAAAAATGATGATACCTGTATTACGGAGATCCGTTTTTGGACAAAGGGGAGAAATGGAGAAAGCACAGTGGCTTACGGAGAAACAGGAGATGGCTCCGAGGATTATGGCTTTGAAGCGGAGCCGATCATTCCGGTAGCGGCCTCCGTATGGAACGGGCACAGCTATATGCTTTATGACAATGGATTATACCGAAGAGAGGCGGAACGTTACTGCAGTTCCATGGGGGGACATTTGGCGACCGTGGAAAGTCAGGAGGAAAATGCGTTTCTCTGCCAATACCTGACTGAATGCGGGTATGGAAATGCCTTTTTCGGCATGGTATACAGGGGGGAAGAAGGCGGCTGGCAGTGGGTAAACCAGGAAGAGGCGGTTTATTCCAACTGGGGAAGCGGTGAGCCGGATTCTTCCAGAGAGACAAAGGATTACGCCATGTTTTCTTCCCAGTACCCAGGAGGCGAGTGGAAAGCCGGAGAATTTGGGGCCGTGGGGGGAGAAGGAAACGCATATCTATGTGAGTGGGATACGGTGAGATAAGGACAGGGAGAGAAAAATGAAGCTGTGTTTGGGATGCATGCAGGAAATTGAACAACAGGTGACAAAGTGTCCCTACTGCGGATATCTGGAAGGAACCGGGGTGGAGGAACCCTATTATTTAGCGCCTGGGACCGTGTTAAGAAAGCGGTATCTGATCGGAAAGGTATTGGGTTACGGCGGCTTTGGGATCACCTATATTGGATACGACCAGCGTTTGAAACGTATAACGGCGATTAAGGAGTATTTTCCCAGTGATTTTGCCACCCGTGCTTTTGGGACTCGGCAGGTGACAGTATATTCAGGGATGGCTGTGGAGCAGTATCAATCCGGGCTGGAGAGGTTTCACCTGGAAGCGCAAAAGCTGGCAAAATTTACAGATGTTCCAGAGATTGTAGATATCTATGACTGCTTTTATGAAAACGGCACCGGCTATATTGTTATGGAATTCCTGAAGGGAAAGAATGTAAAAGAGATCCTGAAGGAAAGAGAAAAACTCCCCTGGGAGGAAGCAAAAGAAATCATTCTCCATGTTTTAGACGGACTGCATGTCATGCATGGGGCAGGGATGATTCACAGAGATATCGCCCCGGATAATATCTTTATTACAGAGGAAGGACAAGTGAAGCTCCTGGATTTTGGGGCGGCCCGCTATGCGGCTTCCACCTATACCAGAAGTCTTTCCGTAATCTTAAAACCAGGTTATGCTCCGGAAGAGCAGTACAGGAGCCGTGGAAAACAGGGAGCCTGGACCGATATTTATGGAGTGGGAGCCAGTTTTTATCGGATGA
>DVGR01000063.1 GCA_018712605.1 Candidatus Choladousia intestinigallinarum | reverse complement strand
ATTCTACTTTTGGTGGAATTTCGTTATATTGCCTGCGATTTACGATTTTATTTCGTTCTAATTCCTCTAAAGTTTTAGAGAGCATAACACTGGAAATTCCATTTAGCCGCCTTTGCAATTCATTGAAGCGGATTCTTTCCTGCCGGTTTAATTCCCAAAGAATCCGCAGTTTCCATTTTCCGTTTAGTAAATCCAGAGCATATTTTACAGGACAATCTACCATATTTTCCAGAACTCCTTTACTTAATTTTTTCTTAGTAGGTAAATAAAAATTGCGTACTTGTTATATCTTTACCTTTGGCTATAATTATAATTGCAGCAAGTAAAAAAGTAAAGGAGAATGATTCGGGTGTTTGACAGTTGAATAGGAGAAAAAATCTTGTAGGTCGCATAAAACCTATATTTTTTTGTCAATTTTAAACTTTTTTATTCCACGTTGCTCCAAGTTGTGCTATAATAGAAATATATGGAAGGAGTTTGGGGATATGAGATTAGGTTGGACAAAGACAAAGTATTCTATTTCTTATTATGTACAAAAAACCATCTATGTTGATGGTAAAAATAAATCTATGGTTGTGAAACGCCTCGGTTCCGAAAAACACATCTGTGAAACTTATGGGGTAACCGATGCCAAAGCTTGGGCAAAGGAACAGGTGCGTCTGATGAATGAGGCAGAACAGGAAGACGCTGCGGTGTTTCAGATCGAATTCTCGGCAGGGAAGGATCTCCCTATGGATAAACAGCGCTGTTTTAACGGAGGATATCTTTTCCTTCAGCAGATTTATTATGAGCTTGGTTTGAACGCAATCTGTGCCATGATCCGTACTCGCCATAAGTTTGATTATAACCTCAACGCTATCCTCTCCCGCCTTCTTTATACCCGGATCCTGTTTCCCTCATCTAAACGCTGTTCCTATAAAGATTCCTTCCGCTTTATTGAGCAGCCTGACTTTGAACTGCACCAGGTCTACCGGGCGCTTTCGGTTCTTGCGGAAGAATCCGACTACATACAGAGCCGGCTTTTCAAGAATAGCCTGAGGATCGCAGAACGCCGCACAGAAGTCATTTATTATGACTGTACCAACTTTTATTTCGAGATCGAAGAGGCGGAAGATGACAAACAGTACGGCCTGAGCAAGGAAAACCGTTCGCTTCCCATCGTCGAGATGGGGCTGTTCATGGACAGGGACGGGATCCCCCTGGCCTTCTGTATCCATCCCGGGAACGAAAATGAACAGAAAACCTTGATCCCCCTGGAGAAAAAATTGATTCAGAAGTTTGATATGTCCAAATTCGTCGTCTGTACGGATGCGGGGCTTTCCTCTGCCACCAACCGCTATTTTAACAATTACGACAAGGCGGACGGCACCCGTGGATTTATCACCACCCAGTCTGTCAAAAAGATGAAAAAGCATCTGGAAAAGTGGATGATGGAACCGGACGGATGGTACCTGCACGGCAGCGGCACAAAGAAAACATATAGCCTGTCCGAACTGGATGAGGAAGGAGACCTTGAAAAGATTTTCTATAAAAGTCGGTGGATCAAGGAAAAAGTCGATATAGTCCTGGACGGGAAAACACAAAAAAAGGAACTGGAACAGCAGCTGATCGTCACCTTTTCTTTAAAATACCGTAATTATCTGCGTTCTATCCGTAACGCCCAGGTTGAACGGGCCATGAAAACGGTAGAAGGCGGCGCTAAAACTGTGGAACACAAGCGGCAAAATGACCCCAAACGTTTCATCAAGGCGGACCATGCCACAGCGGAAGGGGAAGCGGCCGAGAAGACCCGTTATTATCTGGATGAAAAGGCGATTGAAAAAGAAGAAATGTATGACGGGTTTTATGCCGTCTGCACCAGTCTGGATGATGAGCCGGAAGTCATAGTCAAAGTAAATAAGCGCAGGTGGGAGATCGAAGAATGTTTTCGGATCATGAAGAGTGAATTTGAGGCCCGCCCAGTCTACCTGCAGAGGAAAGAACGGATTGTCGCCCACTTTATCACATGCTTTATCGCTCTTATTTTGTACAGGTATCTGGAAAAGAAACTGGATAACAAGTATACCTGCAGCCAGATCATCCATACACTTCAGGAAATGGACTTTTTGAAATACGAGGGAAAAGGGTACCAGCCGACATACACACGCACAGAGCTGACCGATGCGTTGCATGAGGCATTCGGGTTCTGTACTTCCAAAGAAATCGTGCCAATCAAAAAAATGAAAAAAATTTGCGCAGATACGAAAAAGCCGTTAACGTAACGTGCAAGAGCTAATATTAGAAAAAGCCCTACAGCCCAATAAAATCAAGGATTGTAGAGCTTTTTAACTTTTTTTACTGTCAAAAACCGGAGTATAATCCTTCCCTCCCTGCCTGTCAATCAGAAAGTTGGGATCAGTACAGATTTTTTACCTTGAAATCTCTCTCTGCTTCCCGTCTCTGATCCTTCTTGGCAATATCCTGGCGCTTGTCATAGAGCTTCTTTCCTTTGGCCAGTCCAATCTCCACTTTGGCCAGACTGCCTTTAAAATAAACCCTGAGAGGAACCAGGGTATACCCCTTTACGGCAATCCTGCCGGTAATCTTATTGATCTCCCCCCGGTGGAGAAGAAGCTTCTTTACCCGCAGGGGATCTTTGTTGAAGATATTTCCCTTTTCGTAGGGGCTTATGTGCATACCGTAAATGTAGACCTCGCCCTGTTCAACCCGGATAAAGGACTCTTTGATGCTGCATTTCCCCATACGCAGAGATTTTACCTCCGTGCCGTGGAGGGCGATTCCTGCCTCGTACGTCTCTTCTATAAAATAATCGTGATATGCTTTCTTGTTATTGGCAATGAGTTTTACCGACTCTTTCATGCTATCCTATCCCCTCCTCAGCTCTCTATCAGCTCAAAATCAATGTTTTTCGTCATCTTGTCCGCACTCACCACACGGATATCCACGGAATCTCCCAAGCGGAACACACGGCCCGTATCCATCCCCACAAGCTCCCAGGTCTCTTCCTGGAAATAATACCGGTCATCGTACATGCGGCTGACATGTACCAGCCCTTCTACCGTATTCGGCAGCTCCACATACATACCGTAGGAAGTAATGCCCGTGACAATGCCGGAATACTTCTTTCCGATGCGTTCCATCATGTACTCCGCCTTCTTTATCTTTACCGTCTCTCTCTCCGTCTCTTCGGCTCTCCGCTCCAAAAGGCTTGACTGTTCCGCTACAGATGGAAGGAGGTCTGTATAGTGCCGGAGCCTCTCTGGGGTCATCTTCCCCCGCAGAACCTCTTTTATAATCCGGTGGATCTGAAGATCCGGATATCTGCGGATGGGGGATGTAAAATGGCAGTAATATCTGGCCGCCAGACCGAAATGGCCGCTGCACTGCACGGTGTACGAGGCCTGCTTCATGGACCGCAGCGTCATACGGCTGATCACAGGTTCTTCCGGCGTATCGGCGACTCTGGCAAGAAGCTTCTGCAGCTCCTTGGGATGCACCTCATCGGTAATTCCCTTGATCCCATAACCGAAATTTCTTATAAAGGCAGCCAATTTCTTAATCTTCTCAGGATCCGGCGTCTCATGCGTCCGGTAAAGAAAGGGGATCTCCTGCCAGTAAAAATCCTGGGCCACCGTCTCATTGGCTGCCAGCATGAAGTCTTCAATCAGCATGGTGGCATCGTTTTTTTCATAGGGCTTTATCTCTACCGGAACGCCTCTGTCGTCCAAGATCAGCTTCGCCTCTGGAAAATCAAAATCCAGAGATCCTCGTTTTTTCCTCTTCGCCCTTAAAAGCCCTGAGAGGGTTCCCATCTGCTGAAGCATGGGTACAAGGGGCGCAAATTCTCTCATCAGCCCCTGATCGGACTGGGCCAGAATGGCTTTCACCTGGTTATAGCTCATCCTTCTGTCCACCCGGATCACGGTCTGGGCAATCTCATGGGAAAGAATCTCGCCTTTTCTGTCAATTTCCATCATACAGCTAAGGGCAAGTCTTTCCTCTCCTTCATTCAGGGAACAGATTCCATTTGAAAGCCTGGGCGGCAGCATGGGAATGACTCGATCCGGCAGATACACGCTGGTTCCCCGCTTCAGAGCCTCCCGGTCCAGAGCTGTACCCTCCCGCACATACTCTGACACATCCGCGATATGGACGCCAAGATGATAATGCTCTCCGTCAAAAGAAAGGGAAACCGCATCATCCAGATCTCTGGCATCTTCCCCGTCTATGGTTACCATCTGCACGTTCCTCAGATCTTTCCTGCCCTCTATTTCTTGGTCAGAGACTCGTTCCGGCACTCTCAGAGCTTCCTTTTCCGCCTTGGGGGGGAACTCCAAAGGCAGGCCGTTCGCACAGAGAACCGAAAGTATATCAGTTCCCGGATCTTTGCTGTGGCCAATGATCAGATCAACCTTTCCCTCTGGATTTTTTCCTTTTTCCTCATAGCGGATCAAAGTCAATAAAACCTTGTGTCCCTGCACAGCCCCCAGGCTGTTCTCCTGGGAGATATAGATATCGCTGGTAATCCTTGGATTGTCAGGAATCACAAATCCGTAATTTTTTCTCTTCTCATACGTCCCTACCAACTGATGCAGGCCGTGGTCTAAAATCTTTACAATGGTTCCTTCCTGCCGTTTGCCAGCGGCTCTTTCCCCCAGACGCACCTGCACTGTATCTAAGTGCATGGCCAGCCCAGTCTGGTCCTCAGGTATGAAAATATCCTCTTCACGCCCCTCCGCCTGGACGAAGCCGAAGCCTCTGGGATGCGCAGTAAAAGTACCCGTAAGAATCTGATCAGCGGTCTTCCTGTATTTTCCTCTGGAAGTAACCTCTATCTTCCCTTCCTCCATCAGGCTCTCCAGAACCATCTGCAGGCTGTCGCGCTCTTCCTTGGGAATCTGGAGCAGCGAAGCTATCTCTTTCTTTTTCATAGGCACATAATGCCTGTCGCAAATCAAATCATATATCAGCGCCCTGCGGCGTTCAAACTGTTCTTCTGTCAGTCCCATATCTCCTCCCATAATCAAAAATACCCCGAACCTCCCGCACCCTGCCGGAAGTTTTTCTATAGGGCTGTCCCAGAGACTTACCTACAAAAATCGGGGCGCCAAAAAGGGTTTCCCGTATGCATCACACACGAAAAACCCTCCTGAATTTTGCTCTGTATGTCGGATCAAACCCTAAAAGTTCAGATTCAAAATAACCGCCAGAACTACGAAAAGTACTGCCAGGATCGTGGTAAACTTTACCAGATTCCCTTCAATAGAACGGCCCTTATTTTTGCTCCAATAGGTATCTCCCATACCTCCGATGGCTCCCAGCCCGTTTTCTTTTCCCTGCTGGGCCAAAACGATAACACTCAGTGCAATGCAAACTAATATAAAAATAATCGTCAGGAAAATTCTCACAGTGATCCACACCTCCTATGTCAAACACGAATATTCTAGCACAGGTTTTGCGGGATTTCAACTGTTTTTTCACTGAAAAGGATTTTCATATGAGGCAAAAAATCCTATATAATCTTCTATCCTCAGAAGCTGGTTATACTTTGCCACCCGCTCAGTCCGGCAGGGGGCTCCTGTCTTAATCTGGCCGGCTCCCACAGCTACCGCAATGTCAGCGATCATGGTGTCTTCCGTCTCGCCGGACCGGTGGGAAATGACGGTTCTGTAGCCCCTGCGCTGCGCCAGGGAAATGGTGTCAAAGGCCTCTGTGAGAGTACCGATCTGGTTGACCTTTACCAGCACGGCATTTCCGGCCCCCTTCTCGATTCCCTCTCTGAGTCTCTTCTCATTGGTGACGAACAGGTCGTCCCCTACCAACTGGATCTTGCCGCCCAGTCTTCTGGTTAGCTCCGCCCAGCCAGACCAGTCGTTTTCATCCAGGCCGTCCTCAATAGAAGCAATGGGAAAACGGCTGCAAAGTTCTTCCAGATACCCGATCATCTCTTCGGCTGTGCGGCAGACCTCCGTCCCTTTCATCTTGCTCTCCCCTGGGAAAAAATAGGCTCCCTTCTCTTCCTGATACAGCTCGCTGGCCGCTACGTCCAAAGCGATGACGATATCCTTTCCCATCTGGTACCCTGCCTTCTCCGTGGCCTCGGATATTAAAAAAAGAACTTCCGGCGCATCTTCCAGATCCGGCGCAAATCCGCCTTCATCTCCCACTCCCGTGCTCAATCCTCTGGAATCCAGAATCTTCTTCAGGCTATGATAAATCTCCGCACACATCTGAAGTCCGTGGGCAAACCCTTCCGCCCCTACCGGCATGATCATAAATTCCTGAAGATCCACCGTGTTGGAAGCGTGGGCGCCTCCGTTTAATATATTCATCATAGGAACCGGCATCTGATGGGCGTGCATTCCTCCCAGGTATCTGAAAAGAGGCAGATTCAGGCTCTTGGCCGCTGCACTGGCCGCCGCCATAGATACTCCCAGAATCCCATTGGCTCCCAGACGCTTCTTGGAGGGAGTTCCGTCCTCCCTGCAGAGGATCCGGTCTATGGCAGCCTGGCCGTAGACATTCTCTCCGATCACTGCGTCAGCCAGAACCGTATTGACAAAATGGCAGGCCTGCTCCACCCCTTTTCCGCCGTACCTCTCCTGTCCGTCTCTGAGCTCCACGGCTTCATATTGACCAGTTGAAGCGCCGGAAGGCACTGCTGCTCTCCCGACGCTTCCATCTTCTGTCATTAATTCCACTTCAACGGTAGGATTTCCCCTGGAATCCAAAATTTCTCTCGCATATACATCTGTTATAGGCATATAATTACACATTCTTGCAACCTCCTGTAAGGATCTCATTTCATTGCAATAGTATTTCCCATAACAGATTCTTTCACACCTTTACCGCTGCTTTTCCAGACAATTCCTTTAACCGTCTATGTTCTTCCGTGCCTTCCCAAAATATGGAAAATTTAACGGAAACGGATAATATAGCCCACGGTGGTTCCGGACATATTTACGGTGGCTCCTGGGCCGAAGGAGGTAAAGGCTCCCTCGCTGCTGGAATAATTCGCCCCTCGTCCCGCATCGTACCAAAGGCCGTCGCCTGCATAGACATTCGTGTGCTGGTATTCTACCCAGGTACAAATATCTCCCGGAAGAAGATTGCCCTCCGCCAAAAGCTGGTCGGGAGTCTTATACACCCGGATAATATCACAGTATCTCCGAAGCTGTGCTTCCACATCTCCCCTGAACTGTATTCCGCCTCCTATAAGCCCCCAGAAATTCTTGGAATCGATAACTCCCATCTCTCTCAAGGCCCATCTTGGCAGAAGCGCACAGTTACAGTAGGTAACACCCTTTGTCCTGGACGCACTGTAAGCTGCACTCCAAGTACTCTTGGCCAGAGATGAGGAATTGGAATATCCCCATTTGATTCCGTTCTCCCTGTCGCTCTTGACCTGATCGGAGTATTTCTGAAGAATGCTTAAGAACTTCTTGGCGTTGGCTGTTCCTGCCCCCGCCACCGCTGATACGGAGCTCTCCTTCTCTTTCACGGTCACTGTACAGAACAGAGTCTTCTTTCCGTCCACTCTTCTGGCTGCAATTACGGCACTCCCCGCTGACTTGGCGGTAAGCTTACCGCTGGATGATACAGAAACCACTGCCGGCTTTGAACTTCCCCAGGTAACACGGACGCCGTCCGGCGCAACAGCTTTCAGCGTCGTCGTCTTGCCTTCCTCCAGAGTAACCTTTGTCTTGCTGAGAGTCAAAAGCGTTTTCTCAGAAGAGGCAGCAGAGGAAGTTGTCTGATTGGCTTTCACAGTAATCTTACACCGGGCATACTTCTTGCTTCCATCCTTGGCTTTGGCAGTAATCACAGCGGTACCTGTGCCTACCGCCTTTACCTTCCCCTTAGATGTGACTGTGGCCACCTTTTTGTTGCTGGTGGTCCAGGATACAGCCCGATTGTTGGCATTCGTAGGGCTCACTGTGGCTTTCAGCGTAACGCTGGAGCCTTTGGTGAGGGTTTTGCTCTTGGCATTGAGCTTAACAGAAGTTACCGGCTGCTTTACGGTCACCTTACAGCGGTACCGCTTAGTTCCTACCTTTGCGGTGATCACGGCAGTCCCTTTCTTCTTGGCCGTCACCTTGCCGCTGCTGTTTACCGTGGCTACAGACTTCTTGGAACTGCTCCAGGTTACTTTCCGGCTCGTCCCGGAGACTTTCAGCCGGTAAGACTTACCTTTATTTAAGGTAATCGCTGTCTTATTCAGCTTAACCTTGGATGCGGCGGATGCCGAAAGAGGCACTGCCAGCAAAGCAATCAGCAAAAACAGAGCGGTCCTGAGGATCCATTTCTTTTTCCCTGTATTCATAAACTCTTCCTTCCCTTTCAAAAAAACTTTACAAAAAGTCCTTCTTTCCATATTATAACGTACTTTGCTAAAATTTCAAATATTATTTTACAGTTTTTTTAAATTTTTATTACATACATAAAGAACAAAGCCAGCACAGCAGCCTGTTAAGGCGCCGTACTGGCTTTTACGTCACAACTGAGGGCTTTTGACCTCAACCTCATATTTATTCATCTTTAAAAGAGGCCGTCTCCATAGAAAGGAAACTCTTCGTATTCTTCTTCGGGAATTGCTTTTTCTTCGTCATCTCCCTTGTTCCGGGAAGAGTTTTTTTCCTCCGTCACATCTGAGCTTCCTTCCTGAAGAGTAACTTCCACTTCCCTGGCCTCATAGGCTCCGTTGTTGGCTGTCTGAACCTCTACTATCACGGTTTCTCCCGGCACATAATACTCCAGCAGCTCTACCAGAGCGTCTGAGCTTGCTACGGACACACCGTCAAAAGATGTCACCACATCGCCCTTCTGGATGCCTGCTTCTTCTGCCGCCGATCCTTCCGTTACCTCATAGACAAAGGCGCCTGCCGGCATATCGTACAGCTCTTTTCCTTCCTCCGATACGTCCACTACGGTAATTCCCATATAGCCGTGTCCGTCTTCTGCTTTATCTCTGGTCTCACGATTGATCATCTCCTTCAGGATGGGAATAGCTGTGTCAATGGGGATAGAATACCCCATATTCTCAGCATCGTCTCCCACTTCCTTCGCTACGTTGATACCAATCACTTCGCCTTTGGAATTCAGAAGGGCGCCGCCGCTGTTCCCGTAATTAATCGCTGCATCAGTAAGGATTACCTCACTGGAAAAGTTGTCCAGGCTCACTTCCCGGTTCAGGGCGCTGATAATGCCGGAAGTAACACTCTGTCCATAGCCCAGGGCGTTTCCCACCGCTATGGCAGCCTCTCCTACCTTAAGATCGTCAGACCTTCCCAATGTAGCCACTTTCAACTGGCTTCTCACATCTTCCGGAATATCTCCCATCTGCACTGCCACTACCGCCAGCTCATGGGACGCATCGGAACCCTTTACTTTGCCTGGAACGATCAGATCCTCAGGATCTTCCGCATCCGCTGTAAAGCAGACATTCAGCTCTTCTGATCCCTCTACCACATGGCTGTTGGTGGCAATCAGAAGCTCCTGGTCACTCTGGGCCACAATAATCCCGGAGGCGCTGCCGATACTTTCAAACTCCTGGGTTCCATAATAAAATGTCTCCAGCTCCTGAACAGAATAATTTGTGATAGACACAATACAGGGCATAAACTCGTCCACTACTGCGGAAACATCGGTGGTCACAATGGCGCCCTCCACCGATTTGGCATTCTCGATGGCGTCATACGTCTCTGGAGTCTCCGTCTCTTCTTCTGTTTCTTCCTCTGTTTCAGCTTCTGTCTCTTCTTCTGCTGTCTCTTCTTCTGCTGTCTCTTCTTCTGTAATTTCTTCTTCCTCTGCTGTCTCTTCCTCCTGGTCAGATGCCAGATTCAGGCTGATCTCCGACTGCTTCTCCTCTGCCTGCACCTCCCGGGGTTCCTGACTGAAGCCTCCTGCGGCAGCAGTGCCTGCCAGCAGAACTCCGGCCATCATCACTGCCCCATACTTCTTCCAGGCATTTCTTTTTCTGCGGCTTTCCTGTTCTGTATGATCACTTCTTAAATTCTTATTTTTTAAGTCCATTCCAATGGCTCCTTTCCCCCAGCCGGGATTCGATCCCTGGCGTTCTCTTTCTTGTCCCTCTCAATATACTTTATTTTTGTGTTGAATTTGTGAAAATCTTATGGAAATTCTCTGTTATTCACAATCGTTCACTAAAGCAATTTTTAGAAGTCAACAAGCAATATTTTCAAAGAAAAATTCGTGGATTTCTGTTATAGTTAATTTATCCGAAAGACTGAAGGAGGTATCGCAAAAATGAGGAACAGAGAAGACGCCAGAAAAAAAGCTGAATACTTGGTATCCCAAATGACCCTGGAAGAAAAAGCCAGTCAATTAAAATATGACGCTCCCGCTATCAAACGACTTGGCATTCCTGCCTATAACTGGTGGAACGAGTCCCTCCACGGCGTCGCCAGAGGGGGACAGGCCACGATTTTCCCCCAGGCCATCGGGCTTGGCGCCACCTTTGACCCGGAGCTGGTAGGAAAGATCGCAGATGCGGCCGCCACGGAAGCCCGGGCAAAATATAATGCTTTTTCCCGTCTTGGCGACCGGGATATCTACAAAGGGTTGACCATGTGGGCCCCCAATGTAAATATTTTCCGGGATCCAAGATGGGGACGGGGTCACGAAACCTACGGGGAAGATCCTTTTCTCACCAGCACTATGGGAACAGCCTTTGTAAAAGGCCTCCAGGGGAACGGTGAAACCATGAAAGCCGCCGCCTGCGCCAAGCACTTTGCAGTCCATTCCGGCCCGGAAGCTTTACGGCACGAATTTGACGCCCAGGCATCGAAAAAAGATATGGAGGAAACCTATCTGCCTGCCTTTGAAGCTCTGGTGAAAGAAGCAAAGGTAGAAAGTGTTATGGGAGCTTACAACCGTTTAAATGGGGAACCTTGCTGCGCAAGCCCCTCTCTTCAGAACAAGCTTCGCAATGAGTGGGGCTTCCAGGGTCATTTTCTTTCCGACTGCTGGGCCATTGAGGATTTCCATGAACACCATATGGTAACCTCCACTGCCAAAGAATCTGCCGCCCTGGCCATCAACAATGGCTGCGACTTAAACTGCGGAAACACGTATCTCCATATATTAAAGGCTTATCAGGATGGCCTGGTGTCTGAGGAAACCATCACCGAATCTGCCGTCCGGCTGTTTACAACCCGCATCCTTCTGGGGCTTCTCGATGGAAGTGAGTATGACAGCATCCCGTATACCCAGGTGGAAGCGCCAACGCATCTGAGGCTGGCTGAACAGGCTGCTGAAGAAAGCATAGTTCTTCTGAAAAATAACGGCATCCTTCCCCTGAAAAAGGATGCTTTGAGAACCATCGGCATAATCGGTCCCAACGCAGACAGCCGTGCTTCCTTAGTGGGCAATTACCACGGCACCGCCTCCCGCTACCGGACCCTGCAGGAGGGTGTCCAGGATTACGCAGGGGATTCCGTCAGGATTCTGACTTCCGCTGGCTGCCACCTGTTTCAGGACCGTACAGAGAAACTGGCCTGGCCCGGAGACCGGCTCTCCGAAGCCGTTTCCGTGGCCATGCACAGCGATGTGGTGCTTCTCTGCCTGGGCCTTGACGAATCCCTGGAAGGGGAGCAAGGAGACACTGGTAACAGCTACGCTTCCGGGGACAAGACGGATCTGCTTTTGCCTGCTCCCCAGAGAGAACTCATGGAGCGCCTGGCCGAGACCGGAAAACCTGTAATTCTCTGTGTGTTTTCTGGAAGCGCTCTGGATCTTGGCTTTGCCAGAGACCATTTTGACGCCATCCTGCAGATGTGGTATCCGGGATGTGAGGGAGGAAAAGCCGCCGCCAAAATTCTCTTTGGCGAAGTTTCCCCTTCTGGAAAGCTTCCTCTGACCTTCTATGAATCTCTGGATGAGCTTCCAGATTTTACAGATTATTCTATGAAAGGACGTACCTACCGCTTTATGGAGGGAAGCGCCCAATATCCCTTTGGCTACGGTCTCACCTACAGCTCGGTCTCAGTCACAGACGCCAGGGCCGTCGGTACAAAAGAGTCCTTCCGAATTGAAGCCACTGCAAAAAACACCGGGAAAATGGATACCGGGGAGGTAATCCAAGTCTATCTTTCCTCTCAAGATACAGACTGCGGCACAAAGAATCCTTCCCTCTGGGGTTTCACCCGGATCTTCCTCAAAGCCGGGGAAGAAAAAACCTTTTCCATCTCAGTCCCGGCAAAAGCTTTTACCGTAGTGGACCAGGAAGGCTGCCGGATTGACGGCGGAAGCCACTTCCAGATCTCTGTGGGATGCAGCCAGCCCGATGCCAAAAGTATAGAACTTACCGGGACAGCGCCCTGCACGATTTCCGTCGCATTCTAAATCCTTTAAAAATAGAAACAATATCCATGGCGAGTGAAAAAAATGGGGCATATCAGATTTGATATGCTCCATTTTTAATCAGGATATTTTTTTAATTCTTACTGCTCCATAAGAAGAGATTTGCCCGTCATCTCAGCCGGCTGCTCCATTCCCATCATCTCAATCAAGGTGGGAACGATGTCAGCCAGACGGCCTCCCTCACGAAGTCCATATCCCTTCTCATAATTTACGAGAAGGAAGGGAACCGGATTGGTGGTATGGGCGGTGAAGGGCTCTCCTGTCTCAGCGTCAATCAACTGCTCTGCGTTTCCATGGTCTGCACAGATAAACATCTGTCCATCCACGTCTTTCACGGCTGCTACCACCTTGCCTACGCATTCATCCACAGCCTCAATAGCCTTAATGGCCGCCTCCTGAACGCCTGTATGACCTACCATATCGGGATTTGCGAAGTTTGTGATAATCACATCGTACTTTCCTGAGGTGACAGCATCCACCACTTTCTGGCATACCTCGTAGACACTCATCTCCGGCTTCAGATCATAGGTAGGCACTTTTGGGGAATTCACCAGGATTCTGTCCTCTCCTTTGTTGGGAGCCTCCACGCCGCCGTTGAAGAAGAAGGTCACGTGAGCGTATTTCTCTGTCTCCGCAATCCTTGCCTGGGTCATATCATGGGCTGCCAGGAACTCTCCAAAGGTATTTGTAATGGACACCTTCTGGAATGCAATCTGCTTATTGGGGATGGTCACATCGTACTCTGTAAAGCACACGTAAGTCACCTGTCTGCGGGGCCCTCTGTCGAATCCGTCAAAGTCGTCGCAGCAGAAGGTACGGGTAATTTCTCTCGCACGGTCGGGACGGAAGTTGAAGAAAATGATGGAGTCTCCGTCCTGAATGGTCGCCACGGGAGCGCCGTCCTTCTCCACCACTGTGGGAAGCACGAACTCATCTGTCACGTCTTTTGCATAGGAATTCGCCACAGCCTCAACGCCGGAGGAAGCTTTCTCCCCTTCGCCTTCTGTCAAAGCCCGATAAGCCTTCTCCACACGGTCCCAGCGGTTGTCACGGTCCATGGCATAGTATCTTCCCATTACCGTGGCGATCTCGCCTACACCGATTTTCTTCATCTCATCCGCCAGCTCCTGCACATAATCCTTTCCAGAGGCAG
Organism: Candidatus Choladousia intestinigallinarum; assembly: GCA_018712605.1. GTDB lineage: Bacteria > Bacillota > Clostridia > Lachnospirales > Lachnospiraceae > Choladousia > Choladousia intestinigallinarum. Next base: position 21,091 of record DVGR01000063.1, on the reverse strand, counting down.
GCGGCGTGTCTCTTCCATCCAGGAAGCAGTGTACGTACACCTTCTTCAGTCCGTGGCGCTTAGCCATCTCAAGAAGAGCGTACAGATGGGTATTATGGCTGTGAACGCCTCCGTCTGAAAGCAGCCCGTACATATGAAGGGAGGAATCCTTCTCCTTCACATTCTCCATGGCTGCCAGAAGGGCTTTGTTTTCAAAGAAATCCCCGTCTTCAATCTCTTTCGTAATCCTTGTAAGATCCTGGTACACAATGCGGCCGGCGCCCATATTCAGATGGCCCACCTCAGAATTTCCCATCTGTCCGTCAGGGAGCCCCACGGCCAGACCGCTGGCGTAACCCTTTACGAAGGGACAGGTGGCCATAAGCTCATCCATCACCGGTGTTTTCGCCTGGGCAATCGCATTGCCCTCTGTCTTCTCATTTAATCCGTATCCATCCAGAATCATTAAAACTGTTGGTCTTTTGCTCATCGTCCTTCTCCTTTATCTAAAATTTCTTATTACGAACCGCTTTACGGTCTCCCTGCACTAAATTATAACACGGAGGATTTCCAAACGCAATGCGTCAGCGGTTTGTACAGACTCCATTTTCGTCAAATATGTAACCGCCGATTTTCCCATCTTTTTTCATAGCGCCTGTCTTTTTCAGGAAATAGTACCATTTGCCGCCGATTTTCTGCCAGCCGGAGGTTCTGGAGCCATCTTTCTTCATATAATACTTCTCATCTCCAACGGTCAGCCAGCCAGTGCGCATCTGCCCTGTCTCCTTGCTGAAATAGTAGGTCTTACCCTTGTAGGTAAGCCAGCCTGTCCGCATGGCCCCGCTCTTTAGGTTCAGGAAATATTTCTTTCCGCCCTTGGTCAGCCAGCCATACTGCCTTACTCCCTTGCTGTTCAGATAATATTTCTTTCCAGAAACCTTTACCCAGCCGGTCCTGCGCACTCCGTTTTTATCGAAATAATAATATTTCCCGCTGATTTTCTGCCAGCCGGTCAGAGCCGCCCCGGTTTTGTTACCCAGATAATACGTTTTTTTGCCTGAGGTTTTCCAGCCCTTCTGCCGGACGCCTTTTTTGTCCAGGTAGTATTTCTTGCCGGAAACCGTGATCCAGCCGGTTTTTCTGGCTCCTGTGGAGGGGCTCAGATAGTACGTTTTCCCTGAAAGGGTCAGCCAGCCGGTTTTCATCACGCCGGTTTTCTTTACGAAGTAATAGTATTTCCCATTTATCTTCTGCCATCCGGAAACCCTGTAGCCGTTGCTGTCAAAATAATACTTTTTCCCGCTGATGGTCTTAAAGCCATTTTTAACATAGCTTCCGTCTTCTTCCACATACCAGTACCGCTTCCCGTCTGTCTGCCAGCCGGTCTTTATCTCTCTTTCCTCCGCCGTGGTCCGAGGTGTGATCAGCTTGCTGTAATCCTTGTAGCTGTAATCCAGATCCACCGCCGTGCTGATGCCGTTTACCCTGCCTGTGGAGCTGTACTGCCACATGGAGAGGGGCTTAAAGGATATGCTTGATCCCCATCTTGCCACCCATTTATCATACTTGGTCAGTCTGGACAGATCCATATTGCTGTTAAACCAGTATTCGCTGGCATAGATCATGGGATAGTAACCCGCTTCCTCGATCACCTCCAGGAAAGCGATGGTGATATCAGTGCGCTGTTTCGTCGTCAGCTTCAGATGCACCGTGTCCTCAATGTCGAAGGCCACCGGATAAGAAATCTTGTAGCCGTCAATCTGATTCAGCACAAATTCAGCCTCTTTCCTGGCTTCGGCAACTGTGGTGGCATGGGAATAGATATAAACGCCCACGTCCACACCGGCCTTTATGGCATTTTGTATGTTGTATTCAAACTTGGGATCGCTCTGGCGGACTCCGTCAATCACGTATCCAACGCCGATCATGGTGAAATCAATGCCGGCCTTTTTTACCTTTTTCCAGTCAATGGTCCCCTGGTATCTGGACACATCAATACCACGGATGCGGGTGGCCGCCTGGACTCTCCCTGCACACAAAAAGCATGCCAACAATAAAAGAAACGCAAGCATGCCTCTTCGTATTTTTTTCTTATTCTCTGTCCAATTCAGACTCATATAATTCCCTCACATTTCCTTTCCTATAAAAAAGAATCCTGCGGCGGGGCGCTTCAGTGCCAGCATACAGCCTCTCCTGTACGCTGACGCTATTGTATAATCTTTTTTGAATTTAGGCAAGTTAAAATTCACAAATTCCCAGCCCATTCAAAGAGAAATTTTGCCGGCTCCCCTTATGGAAAGGCACAGAACAGCCGCAGCCGCCATAGAGTCCCGGATGAAGCTTCCCTGAAGCCCTCTTCCCCGCAGATAAGCGTACGCACAGCACAGAGCCCCTCCTGCTAAGAAAACGCAGAGTCTTTTGAGGGCATAGCCCTGTCTCCTGTGCCTGCCCGCCTCTGCCGCCGCCTGATACGCAATCTCTCCGGTCCAGTAGACCTTACCGGTAAACAGCATGGCCGCATACAGCAGAACCGCCCATGCATGTGCGAAAATACCAAAAGAAATACCTGCCGTCACAGTATGGGGAAGGCGTACATCATAGAGACTGATATACGCTGTCAGTAGAAAGAAAACCAAAATCCAAAGCCGGATCCCTACATAGGATTCCGGCGCATACCGATCATTCCGCATTTATTCGTCCCTCCTCCAGTCCGTTTTCCCATTGCCAGAGAAGGATCAAAGTTCCCTGCCTTACCTGAATCCAGCTCTTGGTTCCTGTGAATTCATTGCTGACTCCCAGAGCTCTCTCACAAGTAAGCCTGGCCTCTGAGAGAGAGTATTTCAGCCCATGTTCCGTAATGCCCAGAGCTTCCTCCCCGGCACAGAAGACAGAAATCATGCCCTTCGCCTCCTGTGGAAACCAGATTTTCTCTTCTGTAATGGCCGTAACCACATTGCCTTCTCCTATCATGTGGCAGTGTGCGCCCTGTCTGGAGAGCATGGTCAAAAGCTGGAGATTCGCCAGCGTGTGATCCAGCCTGCCCCCCAGTCCTCCATACAGGTAAAAGACACCGAAGCCTCTCTCTCTGGCGTAGGCAACCGCCAGGGCCATATCCGTATCGTCTTTCATCGGCGGATGCCGGATTAGTTCCCGGTCAGGAACCTGATCCAGCGAATCGAAATCTCCCATAAGAACATCCGGCTCTATCCCCTGTTTTTTCAGATGGACGTATCCTCCGTCCGCCGCAATCACCAGGTCTCCCTTCTGGGGAGGTGTGAGAAAACCTTCAAAGCTTCCGGCTCCCACAATGAAGCAAGCCGGTTTCTCTCTCCGTCCTTCCATTCTGCTCTCCTTCTTTCAAAAAAAGGCTGATGCAAAACCCATATTTCACATCAGCCTTATCCTATTTAAACTTTCCAGTTCTGTCCGCAGTCCCAGGGATTATACGGGATACGCCTTATTTTCCGCATCCGCTACCGAAGGATCTACTTTCTTTTCCTGTGCCTGTCTGTACTTAAAGAAGTCAACAGCCACCTGCGGGAAGAGAGCGTAGGACAGAACGTCCTCGTCCTGCTCAGACCACTGAGCCATCTCACCGCGAAGAGTATCCAGCTCATCAGGAATCAGATCTGCCGGACGGCAGGTAATCGGCTGCTTATCTCCGATACATTTCTTCTGAATTTCCGGATTAAAGGGCTTCGCCGTAGCGCCGTACTCACCGGAGAGAACTGCCTTAGTCTCTTTTGTCACCATCTTATAGCGCTCACCCATCAGCACGTTAAATACTGCCTGGGTTCCCACGATCTGAGAAGAAGGAGTAACCAGAGGCGGCTCACCCAGATCTTTCCTTACTCTCGGAACCTCCTTCAGAACATCGTAGAATTTATCCTCCGCATGCTGCTCTTTCAGCTGTGAAGTCAGGTTGGAGAGCATTCCTCCCGGTACCTGATACAGCAGAGTCTTGATATCCACGCCCAGGTTCTTGGGATTGAGAAGCCCGGATGCCAGAGCCTCATCCCGGAGAGGACGGAAGTAATCCGCGATCTCAGCCAGAAGATTCTGGTCAAAGCCTGTATCATAGGGCGTTCCCCGGAAGGTTTCCACCATAACCTCTGTGGCAGGCTGTGAAGTACCCAGTGCAAAGGGAGACATTGCTGTGTCGATCACGTCAACCCCTGCCTCCACAGCTTTTAAGTAGGTCATGGAAGCCACTCCAGAAGTATAATGGGTGTGAAGCTGAATCGGAATAGAGACATTCTCTTTGAGAGCTGTCACAAGTTCTGTGGCTTTATAGGGAACAAGCAGGCCGGCCATATCTTTGATACAGATAGAGTTGGCTCCCATATCCTCGATTCTCTTGGCCAGGTCTACCCAGTACTCCAGAGTATAGGCATCTCCCAGAGTATAGGACATAGCCACCTGGGCGTGTCCTTTCTCTTTGTTAGCCGCCGTAACCGCTGTCTGCAGGTTGCGGATGTCGTTCATACAATCGAAAATACGGATGATATCAATTCCGTTAGCTACGGATTTCTGAACGAAATATTCCACCACGTCATCTGCGTATGGTCTGTAGCCCAGAATATTCTGTCCTCTGAAAAGCATCTGCAGCTTCGTATTTTTAAATCCGTCTCTGAGCTTGCGCAGCCTTTCCCAGGGATCTTCCTTCAGGAAACGAAGGCAGGCGTCAAAGGTAGCGCCGCCCCAGCACTCTACGGAGTGGTAGCCCACCTTATCCAGCTTTTCCACGATAGGAAGCATCTGCTCGGTGGTCATTCTTGTTGCGATCAGTGACTGGTGCGCGTCACGCAGAATCGTCTCTGTAATTTTTATTGGTTTTTTAACTTGTTCTGCCATTTTTTCCTCCTGTTTATTTCAATACGGGCTTAAACTCCGAAAATCGCCATAAATGTACCGGCTGCCACGGCAGTACCGATTACGCCTGCCACGTTGGGCCCCATTGCGTGCATCAGCAGGAAGTTGGTGGGATCATACTCCGCCCCTACCTTCTGGGACACACGGGCGGCCATAGGCACGGCGGATACTCCGGCTGAACCGATCAGAGGATTGATCTTCCATCCCGAGAGCCTGCACATCAGTTTTCCGAGAAGCACGCCGCCTGCGGTACCAAAGGCGAAAGCCACCAGACCCAGAGCCACGATTTTAAGGGTATCCAAATTCAGGAAAGCTTCCGCACTGGTGGTTGCGCCTACAGAAGTACCCAGCAGGATAACCACAATGTACATCAGAGCGTTGGAAGCCGTCTCCGTAAGCTGTTTTACCACTCCGCTCTCCCTGAAGAGATTTCCCAGCATAAGCATACCTACCAGAGGCGCCGTGGAGGGAAGGAGCACGCAGACTACGATGGTAATAATAATGGGGAAGAGAATTTTCTCCAGCTTGGAGACAGGGCGAAGCTGCTCCATCTTGATCTTTCTCTCTTTGTCCGTGGTCAGAAGCTTCATAATGGGCGGCTGGATAATGGGTACCAGAGACATATAGGAATATGCCGCAACGGCAATGGGTCCCATGATGTCGGTCTGTCCCAGTTTTCCTGCCAGGAAAATGGAAGTAGGGCCGTCCGCACCGCCGATAATGGAGATGGCTGCCGCCGCTTTTCCGTCAAAGCCCATGAAAATAGCCAGGAAATACGCCACATAAATACCAAGCTGTGCCGCCGCTCCCATGAGAAAGCTGCGGGGATTTGCGATCAGCGGGCCGAAATCCGTCATAGCTCCCACACCCATAAAGATCAGGGACGGTAAAATACTCCACTCATCCAGAATGTAGAAATAGTGAAGCAGACCGCCTGCATGCTCTATTCCAGCCGCATCCACGTAAGGCTCCGCCATGATATCCGGGTAAATGTTTACCAGCAGCATACCGAAAGCGATGGGAACCAGCAGCAGGGGCTCAAAGCCATGCCTGATGGCCAGGTACAAAAACACACAGGCAACCAGGATCATGACGTAGTTTCCCACCGTAAGGTTCAGAAAGGCCGTCTGATCCAGAAGATTTGCCAGCGTTGTTGTGATATAAGACATTTCATTACCCCCTGTTCTTAGTTCATGGTCGCAAGAACATCGCCAGATTCCACAGCCTGGCCTGCCGCTACATTAATGCTTGCCACCGTACCGTCCTGGGGCGCAACTACAGGAATCTCCATCTTCATAGCTTCCAGAACCACAATGGAATCTCCGGCCTTCACAGCCTGTCCCACGCTGGCCTCTATGCTGCAGATCTTGCCGGGAACAGAAGCTGTCACCTGAACGGATCCGGCGCCGCCTGCTGCAGGAGCGGGCGCTGCTTTCGGTGCGGGAGCCGCCTTGGGGGCTGCCGGTGCTGCCTTAGGAGCAGCAGGAGCTGCCTTGGGGGCTGCCGGTGCGGGAGCTGCCGCAGCAGCGGTTCCCTCTTCCACTGTCACATCGTACACATTTCCATTTACTGTAATTGTATAAGTTTTCATCAGTCTATCCTCCTGTAATTATGGTGTTCAGGCGTTGCGCCAGTTTCTCTTATTTGCCTTGCGGATGGAGCGAACCACAAATCCCTCCGGGGATCTGTTTTCCGAAGCGGCAATAGCCGCTGCGATCACTGCCACCAGCTCCAGGTCGTCCGTCAGATCCTCTTCTTCCGGCTCCGGCTCCGGAACTGCCTGTACCGGCACCGCTGCCGCCTGGGCAGGCTGTTCTTCTTTTATTTTTTTCTTTCCCTTTCCTTCCACAAAATCAGAAATAAAGTGAAGCTTTCCGATCACGAAGGTAAGGAATGCCAAAGCCGCAAACACGATGGCCAGTCCCATCACTGTATTCAGACCGGCTCTCTGAAGCAGCGTACTCAAAGGATATTCCACATTCCATTCGATATTGGAAAGCGCCATGGAAGTACTCTGTACCGTAAATGTAAAGGTCACTTCCACGTCCGTGGTGTCCGCAACTTCTTCATATTTCGCATGGGCCAGAAGGATCAGATTCTGTCCCTCCATGGATACTTCCACGCTGGTAACTTCCTCAAAATCCCCCAGCTCCCCCTGAGCGGATGCCCAGTTAAAAGCAACCAGGGCGGATCCTGCGTCATCGCTCTCTTCCATGGCCGCCAGGCTGGCATCGTCCATATCGCTTAAGGTCTGAAGGTAAGACTCGGCAATGCTGACGTAGTATTCCTCCTCTGACATGGACTCTGACTCGGTCTCGCTTTCTGTCTCTGTACCGGAAGCCTCGCTCTGGGCCGCCTGTTCCTGGGATTCCAGCTCGGACTCCGCCTCGCTTAAGGCTTCCTGAACCTCTTCTTCCTCCAGGTCTGCCGCCTCTGTCACAGCCTCCGTAGCCTGCTGCCCTGCCTCAGTCTCTGTCTCTTCTGCCGATACGCCCATGGAGAAGGCAGACACGGTGAGCCCTGCTGCAAGCAGTATTGCACTTAATCTATGTTTCATCTGATTCACCTCGCTTAGACCGTTCCGTGCTTTTTGGACGGGCGATCCTCTCTCTTCGTGAACAGCATTTCAAAAGCGCCGATTACGTATTTTCTCGTATCCTCCGCTTCAATCACTGTATCTACATATCCTCTCCTGGCAGACGCCATGGCGCTGGACTGGAGGGCCGCATACTCTGCCGCTTTCTCATTGATAACAGTGGCGCTTTCGTTCCCATACATGATCTTGGCTGCCAACTGCGGCTCCATCATGCCGATCTGGGCCTGGCTCCAGGCAAAGGTCACGTCAGCCCCTACCGCCTTGCTGTTCATAGCCACATACGCGCTTCCAAATGCCTTGCCGGTAATCACGTTTACCTTGGGAACCGTTGCGTTGGCAAAAGCGTATGTAAGCTTCGCCGCCGCCTTGGCAATCCGCTTCTCCGTGCATTTGCTTGCTTTGAAGCCTTCCACGTTGGTCACAGAGAGAACCGGAATCTCAAAAGCATCGCAGAAATTCACGAACTCCGCTGCCTTCAGGGCGCCTTTTGCGCTGAGGGCACAGTCAAAGGTCTCTGCCGTATTTCCTTCTTCGTCATAGAGCTCCGTGCGGTTGGCCACAACGCCTACCGTGGCTCCGTTCAGACGGATAAACCCTGTCACCATATCCTTGGCGTAATCTTTCTTAACCTCCAGGAAATTATGTCCGTCAGCCAGATCTGCCGCCAAAACAGCGGGATCTCCCAGGGCATTGGCCAGATCCGTGCAGACACGGTTCAGATCGTCCGTACACTCCTGGTACTGGCTGTCATCCTCATTGTTGGAAGGAAGCAGATCCACAAGTTCACGGATCTGGGAGAGGATCTCGTCCTCACTTCCCACAAAATCCACAAGCCCTGCTTCCGCACTCTGGAATTCTGCAGATGCAGTATTGCATTTTTCTTTTGTGTTGCCTGCCAGGGCATTGGGCGTGTTCACGAAAAGCTCTGCGCTGGAGCCTTCCATAAAAGTAAAGTCCGCAAGAGCCGGTACAAGAGCCAGCCCTCCGCCGCATCTTCCAAAAACAGCCGCAATCTGCGGAACCACACCTGAAGCCATGGCTTGTTTCTGATAAATCTCTCCAAAGGCGTTCAGTGCGTCGGTAGCTTCCTGAAGCCTCAGTCCCGCACAGTCCAGAAGGCCGATCACAGGAGCTCCCATCTTCATGGCCATGTCATAAAGAGCGGTAATCTTCTTTGCATGCATCTCACCGATGGTGCCCCCTAAAACAGAAGCATCCTGACTGTATACATATACCAGGCGCCCTGCAATCACGCCATAGCCGGTTATAACTCCGTCACCCGGTGTTTCTGTCTGCTGCATGTTGAAATCCGTGCTTCTGGCAGTTACGTTGGCACCGATCTCAACAAAACTGTTCTCATCAAGCAAGCCGGATATCCTCTTGCCTGCTAAGCTTTGTGATGTATTACTCATTCTACAGTCCTCCATCTTATATTAAAATATGACTAATTTCTGCCTAGTATATAGTACCCTTTTTGCGTTAAAAATGCAAGGGGTAAACTCTCCTACAGACAGAATTCTTCCATGATTTTCTCCAGGCAGTAAGCATAATTGTATTCTCCAACGAACTCATCTGCCGTCACCAGGGCCCTGACATAGGGAATCCCCTCCACCAGATAAACCACCTCTCCCATCTCTTCCCCTGCGGTCACAGGGGCCTTGGCCATGCTTTTAAGCCGCACGGTTCTTTGTACCTGCTCCCCTTCTTTCATCAGCATTTTCACGGAGGGCAGCTCTGCTGAGACATCCACGGTTTCCTGCTGTCCTCCCTGAACCGTAACCTCAGGCAGGACAAGCTCTTCCTGGGTGAGATTCACCATCCTGTAATGATCCAGCCCATATTCCATCAGCTTTCTTGTGTCAACCCATTTATACCCCTTATTTCCCGGCCAGCCGCAGGCCAGCAGGGAGACGATCAGCAGCGTGTCTTCTCTCTGGAGAGCCCCCACATAGCAGTAACCCGCATCAGCCGTATACCCCGTCTTGCCGGTGAGCGCCCCCTCCATCATGCTCAGAAAAGCGTTATGATTGACGCAGGAAAAGCTGCGGCCTCCCTCTGTGTCAGAAAACGTGTAGGACGGTTCGGAGGTGACGGTAAGGAAATCTGCCGCCGCCGGCGATGAAACGAGGCAGTACCGCATGACCGCCGCCAGATCCGCCGCCGTAGTGTGGTGAATCCCTCCCTGATCCGCCGCATCCAGCCCGTTGGGGGTAATGTAATACGTGTCCTCACAGCCGATCTCCCGGGCTTTCTCATTCATCTTTTCCGCAAAAGCCTCCAGGCTTCCTCCAATGGTCTCCGCCACACAGACTGCCGTGTCATTGTGGGATTCCAGCATCAGGGAGTACAGCAGGTCAGACAGATAAAAGTTCTCCCCCTCCTGCATGCCCAGCTTTACCTGGGGCTGGGCGGCCGCCTCCCCTGACACCTGACAGACTGTCTTTTTGGCCCCTTCAAGGCCTCCTGCCTCTTCCAAGGCCAGGATGCATGTCATGATTTTCGTTGTGCTGGCCATGGGCATAGGCTGATCCGGCTCTTTTCCATAAAGAATACGCCCGCTGCTTCCGTCCATTAACACGGCGCTGCGGGCGTATAACTCTAAATCCTCCCCTGCCTTGGCCTGCGCCGGGCAAATTCCCAGAACGCAGGAAAGCACAAGAACTGCTGCATATTTTTTCCTTTTCTTCATTCAGGCCCTCCCTGTCATCTCTACACTTCCAGCTTCATCTGAACCTCTTCCTCCGCCTCTGCCTTAAAATCCTCCATCTGGACAGGATTCAGCGATGGAAGCTCTTCCAGCGACTGTACCCCAAAATGGCGCAGAAACTCCTCCGTGGTTCCGAAAAGCAGCGGACGCCCCGGGGCATCCAGCCTCCCTACCTCCTGCACAAGGCCATACTCCACCAGCTTATTGACGGCATGGTCACATTTTACTCCCCGGATTTTCTCCAGCTCCAGCTTCGTAACCGGCTGTTTGTAGGCGATAATAGACAGCGTCTCCATCACCACCTCCGTCAGCACAGGCTTTTTGGGCTGCTTGGCAATGCGGATCAGATATTCATAGAGCTCGCTCTTGGTACACATCTGATAAGAATCCTCCAGCTCAATAATCCGCACGCCCCGGTCCTCCTGCTGGTACTTTTCCATCATCCTCTCGATCACGGCCTTCGTCTCTTCTTTACTCAGCTCCAGCGCCGCCGCAATCTTCTCAAGCTCCACAGAGTCCCCCATAGCAAAAAGGATGGCTTCAACCGCAGCTTCTGTTTTCTTTTCCGCTTCCACTGTATTTCCCCCTGCTCTTTCTAACTGATCACTCCAGGCCGGCTTCCGCAAGAGAGACCTCCTGCTCTTCTTCATAGAGAGCCGGCATCGCTTTAATATAGATTTCCTGAAAAGTACCTTCCTGCTTCACTTCCACCCTGCCCTCTTTCATCAGCTCCAGAAGGGTCATAAAGGTGACAATCACATACAGCTTTCCCTTTCTTAGAGTCAAAAGCTGCCGGAAGGTACAGGAGCCTTCCCCGGCAATATACCGTGTCACAAATCCCATGGTCTCGTTAAGGTCGACTTCTTCTTTTTCCAGGGTGCCGAACTTGCTTCGGATCGGGTCAATCCGGTCCTCCTGCCTGCGCATGATATCCTCAAAAACCCGGTGCAGCTTCTGCACCGTTATCCCCGCAAGAAGTTCCTCCACATCCACCGGCTGACGGTATGCTTTCACTTCCTCCGGGAGGTCCGGTTCCTTATACAGGGTAAAGGCCGCATTCTCCTGCCGCTCCCTGAGCTCATAGGACATATATTTATACATTTTATATTCCAGCAGCTTCTGAACCAGCTCCGCTCTGGGATCCTGCTCTTCTCCCTCTTCATCCTTCTCCGGCGGAAGAAGCATCCTGGATTTAATGTCCAGCAGGGTGGCTGCCATTACCAGGAATTCGCTCATGACTTCCAGGCTCTCCCCCTGCATCTGGCGGACGTACTCCATATACTGATCCGTAATCTCCACAATGGGAATATCGTAAATATTTACTTTGTTTTTTTCAATCAGGTGCAGCAGCAAATCCAGCGGCCCCTGAAATACTTCCAGCTTTACCGGTATACCCATATTTTCTTTCCGCCTTCCTTTTCTGCCTGTCTGGCGCAGCCTAAATGAAGTCGATGACCACCAGTTCCGGAGGATTATTGAACCTGACTGGAATCGTGTGGGTTCCAAGCCCCGCACTGACGATCAGCTTCTTGTCTCCCCTGGAAAACAGTCCCCGGTCAAAGGCCGGGAACAGGCGGAACCTGGGACTGATCACTCCGCCCAGCCCCGGAAGCCTTACCATTCCTCCGTGGAGATGCCCGGACAGAGTAAGGTCAGCTCCCCACCTGGCATACACCGGAAAATATTCCGGGTGATGGGCCAGGAGAAGGTTAAAGCACCCCGGCAGGGGCTCCCCAAGGGTCTCCCCTATCTGTTCCGGACTCAGCCTGCGAAGCCTGCCTCTTTTAAAATACTCTATAGGCAGCTCGTAACCCCATACCGCAAGGCTCACACGCCCCAGTTCTATTTTCTCGCATGTATTTTCAAGGAGATGAACCCCCAGGCTTTTAATGGCCTGGGAATACTTTTCATATAAATCCCCATACTTCTCCCGCTGGGCTTTCAGCCGGGACTCATGGTTCCCGTTGGCATAATAGACCGGATACTGCTTCGTCAGTCCATCCAGGAGTGAAAGAGCCTGATTGGTGCCTGCACTTTCCTCCGCCGTCACCATATCCCCGGCCACGAACACTGCCTGGGGAGACTGATTCCTGATCTCAGCAAGAAGCCTGCTGTTTCCCTCTCCATATCCGGCATTATGGAGGTCACTTAAAAAAACGGCCGAAAACGGCTGGGCCGGACGGTTTTCCTCCCGGCTGACCCGCACCTTGTAGCGGGTCACCTTTACATCCTTCATATCAAGCTTATCCTTTCCGCTGCCGCACTCCGGCTGTGGCTGTTTAAATTCTGTATTTCGCCAACTGCAGCCTCCGTTTTTATCAATTCTTGAAGTATACCATAAGTGAGAAAATGGTTCAAGAGGGCAAGTTTCATCCGGGGCGCCTCATAAAAACCATGAGTCGAAAACCTCCCCCAGGCAGTAGCTATAGTCTGCTTTTTCCACGGAAGCGGCAGCCAGGATGGGAACCTCGCCTATCTTCTTCCCATTCAGCGTGTACACCAGCGTTCCTGCCTGCTGCCCCTGTTCTACAGGAGCGTCCAGATCTTCCTCCAGCACCAGCTCCTTCTTAATCTGGGTAAAATCTTCCCCGGTGGTACTCAGATAGGAAAATTCATCTTCATAAACTAAATCTACCAAATCAGCTTTTCCGCCCTTGACCTTGGCAGCCCCTGGCTCGCCCATCTCTTCATCATAATAGATGGAGCACATAGAAAACCCATGGCTTAGGAGATTTCCCGCCTCCGAAAAACGTGTCTTGGAATCCGGCGCTCCCAGCACTACGCTGATCAGGCGGATCCCGTCCCTGCGGGCCGTGGCGCTGAGACAGAATTTAGCCAGGCTGGTGCTGCCTGTTTTCAGGCCGTCACACCCGTCATAGCTTCTAAGAAGCTTATTGGTATTGGTAAGGGTAAATGTACTGCTGCCCTGCCTTGTCACATGGGTGATATCTTCCATCCAGATGTGAGAATACTCTGTCACCTGAGGGAAGCGGTACAGAAGCTCCCTGGACATAATGGCCACGTCTTTTGCGGAAGTATAATGCTCCGAGGAATCCGTCAAGCCGCAGCAATCCACAAAATGCGTGTTTTCCATTCCCAGCCTGGCCGCTTCTTCATTCATTTTCTGTACAAAAGCTTCCTCCGTGCTGCTGATATGTTCCGCCATGGCCACAGACGCATCGTTGCCCGAAGCGATGATAATACACTTCAGCAGGGTCTCCACCGTCTGTACTTCCCCTTCCTCCAGAAACACCTGTGAGCCTCCCATAGACTTGGCCCTGGCGCTGGTGACCACCTGATCCTCCAGAGAAATCTCCCCTGACTCCAAAGCCTCAAAGGTCAGAAGGATTGTCATAATTTTCGTGACGCTGGCGGGATGTACCCTGGCGTCCGCTTCCTTCTCGTAGAGAATCTGACCGGTAGAGACTTCCATCACCGCCGCATGAGGGGTCTGGATCTCAGGAGCATTTTCCTGGGCAAAGGCCCCAGTCCCAGCTCCTGCCAGGAGAAATACGGCCAAAAGGATGCTGATCCATTTCTTCATATTTACCGTCCCATCTGCTCTTTCTTCATCTATATTATGGACGGCCGAAAAAAATTACAGGAGAGGCGCAAAGAGGCGCAGAACGCTCTGCAGCAGCCGCTTCCCTAAGGACTTCTTTTTACAGTCTTCCCATGTGACCTCCCGGCATTCCTTAAAAATAGCCAAAGCATCCTCCTTAATCTGCAGAACCGCCTCTGAGCGGTACATCCACACTCCGCACTCAAAATGAAGATACAGGCTGCGGAAATCCAGATTAATCGTCCCCACCGTGGCGATCTCATCGTCACAGACGAAGGATTTGGCATGCAGGAAGCCAGGCTTATACTCGAAGATCCGCACTCCCGACTGTATCAGCTTGTCATAGTAGGACTGCGTAAGCAGGAATACCAGCTTTTTGTCCGGTATCCCCGGCGTGACGATCCGCACATCCGTACCGCTCTTGGCTGCTAGGCATAAGGCCGTAGTGATCTCATTGTCCGTGACCAGATAAGGGGTAAAAATATAAATATATTTTCTGGCCCTGTTGATAATGTTCAGGTATACGTTCTCTCCTACTGTCTCATGATCCAGCGGCGTGTCTCCATACGGCTGCACGAAGCCGTCGTCCGCAAAATCTTCGCTGTGCCATTCATGAGGGCGGTATTTCAAATAATCCTGCTTCTGCCCTGACAGCACGCTCCACATCTGCAGAAACATCAGGGTAAAGCTCCACACCGCCTCTCCCCTGAGCAGAATGCCCGTGTCCTTCCAGTATCCGAATCTTTTTTTCCGGTTAATATACTCGTCCGCAAGGTTAATCCCCCCGGTAAAGGCCGTATGCCCGTCAATGACCATGATTTTTCTGTGATCTCTGTTATTAAGCACCACAGAGGCGATAGGCAGGAAGGGATTAAAAACCTCACACTTAATGCCTCTCCTGCGAAGCTGCATATAGAAGTTGGCGGGAAGCGTGTCCACGCACCCCACGTCATCGTATATGAGGCGGACATCCACTCCCATCCTGACTTTGTATTCCAGAATGTCCAGGATCCCCTGCCACATGATTCCATCGTCTATGATGAAATATTCCAGGAAGATAAAATGCTCCGCCCGGTTCAGCTCCTCGATCATGGCAAGGTACAGTTCCTCTCCCACCCGGAAATACTGGGTTTCCGTCTTCTGGTACAGGGGAAAGCCTGCATAATCGCAGATGTACCGTGACTGCAGGGCCGCCTCCTCATCCAGCTCGGCAAGCTTTCCCGTCACCTCCCGGTCTTCCCTAAGCAGCTCTGCCGTCTCCCGTCTGGCTTCCTCCAGCTTTTCGTTGAGATCCTTAGCCAGCCTGGACTTTCCGAACATAAAATAGATGACAGCCCCGGCGATGGGAACCGCAAGAATTAAAATGGTCCATGCCAGCTTGTAGGCGGGATTAATATCCTTGTTCACCAGCCACAGCACAGCCAGCAGACTGACAATCTCCACCAGAAGCGTCATAAAGGGCAGCCTGGAACCAAGAGTGGCCACTGACAGGATAATCCAGAAAACCTGTACTAAAATGGCAACTCCCACAAAAAAAAGGCGGCTGAAAATTCGTTTCGTTATTTTATCCATATATCCTTCTTTTCCTGTGATATAAAAAGAATCCTGCCTCAGTGCGATCCATGCGCAGCTTTCACTCTATAGGAACATTCCTATAAAGTGAAAAAAATTCCTGGCCATCCTCTGGCCAGGAATTTTAATGCACATTAATTGAATTTACGCTTACGAGCTGCTTCAGACTTTTTCTTACGTCTTACGCTTGGCTTCTCATAATGCTCTCTTTTACGAATCTCCTGCTGGATGCCTGCTTTGGCGCAATTTCTTTTGAAACGACGTAAAGCACTGTCCAGAGTCTCGTTTTCTTTAACGATTACATTTGACATTGTCTCACACCTAACCTCCCTCCAGTTGTAGATTGTGCATAATACAACTGTCTGGGTATTTTTACTGCACTACTACGTATTATACCATAATTTCCATTTTCGTCAACTCTTTATTTTCTATTTTAACTGACCCTCCAGGACTTCTCTGGCCTTCTCCAGAGCCTGGGGAATTCCCTGAGGATTCTTGCCCCCGGCCTGAGCCATATTGGGACGGCCGCCTCCGCCGCCTCCTACACAGGCCGCAATTCCCTTGATCAGATTTCCCGCATGGGCTCCCTGCTTCATAGCGCCCTCTGTAGCCGCAGCCATAAGGCTTACCTTGCCATCATTCTCCGACGCCAGGACTACCACTCCTTCTCCCAGCTTCTCTCTTAACTGGTCTCCCAGCTCACGAAGGCCGTTCATATCCACGCCCTTAAGGCTGGCCGCCAGAAGCTTCACGTCCTTCACCAGGCACACCTGATCCATCACGTCGCCCAGAGCGTCTTTGGCAAGCTTGCTCTTTAAGGATTCATTCTCGCTGTGGAGAGCCTTTATCTCAGCCTCCAATGCATGAATCTTCTCCGGCACTGCCTCCGGGGACGTCTTCAGAAGAGCGGCCGCTTTCGCAAGAATACTCTCTGTATTCCTGTAATAGTTAAACACGGCGTCTCCCGTCAGCGCTTCGATTCTGCGCACTCCGGCTGCGATTCCCGACTCGGAAACGATCTTAAAGGCCGAAATCTGAGCTGTATTGGAAACGTGGGTACCGCCGCAGAGCTCCTTTGAGAAATCTCCCATGGAAACCACTCTTACCTGGCTTCCGTACTTCTCTCCAAACAGAGCCATGGCCCCCGTTTTCTTGGCTTCCTCCAGGCTCATCACTTCTGTCACCACCGGAAGACCTGCACGGATCTCCTGGTTCACCAGGTTTTCCACCTCCAGGATCTCCGCTGGCGTCATGGCCTGGAAATGGGCGAAGTCAAAGCGCAGACGGTCCGGAGCCACCAAAGATCCTTTCTGCTCTACATGAGAGCCAAGCACTGTCTTCAGGGCTTTCTGAAGAAGATGGGTGGCGCTGTGATTCCTGCAGGTATTTCTTCTGTCCCCTTCCTCTACCTTCAGCGTCACAGTGTCTCCGGTCTTGACCATGCCCTCTGCCATATGGCCCACGTGGCCCACTTTGCCGCCTCTGAGATGGATAGTGTCCTCTACAATAAATCTGCCGCCGTCCGCCAGGCAGATCTCTCCCTTGTCGCCGTTCTGGCCGCCCATAGTGCCGTAGAAAGGAGTCCGGTCTGTGACAACGGTACCCTTCACCCCTTCGGTCAGAGCTTCCGTCACTTCGCTCTCCGTGGTCAAAGCCGTCACCACTCCCTGGCACTGCAGGCCGTCATATCCTGTGAATTCCGTGGTAAGCTGAGCCGGAAGCTGGTCGTATACCGTGGCGTCGGCTCCCATATAATTCGATACGGCCCTGGCCTCTCTTGCTTTCTTTCTCTGCTCATCCATGCAGGCGGTAAAGCCGGCCTCATCCACTTCATATCCTTTTTCTTCGAGGATCTCCCTGGTAAGGTCCAGAGGGAATCCGTAGGTATCATACAAAAGGAAAGCATCCTTGCCGGAGAGGGTCTTTTCCCCTTTCCCCTGCAGCGTGTTCTCCATGCCGTTTAAAATATTCAGTCCCTGGTCAATGGTTCGGCTGAATTTCTCTTCCTCCTGGGAAAGGACTTTAAAAATAAACTCTCTCTTCTCGTCCAGTTCAGGATATCCGTCCTTAGACCCTTCAATGACACTCTCGCTGAGACGTGAGAGGAACTGTCCCTGAATCCCCAGAAGCCGTCCGTGGCGGGCTGCCCGGCGGATCAGACGGCGAAGCACATAGCCTCTGCCCTCATTGGTAGGCATAATTCCGTCAGAAATCATGAAGGTAGCCGACCGGATGTGATCCACGATCAGTCTTATAGAGACATCCTTGTTCTCGTCCTCCTTATACTCAGTATGAGCCAGCTCACAGACCTTGTCTCTCAGCGCCTGGATGGTGTCCACGTCAAAGATAGAATCCACTCCCTGCACCACCGTGGCAAGACGCTCCAGCCCCATGCCCGTGTCAATATTCTTCTGCTGCAGCGTCTCATAATGTCCCTGGCCGTCATTTTCAAACTGGGTGAACACGTTGTTCCAGATCTCAATATATCTGTCGCAGTCGCACCCTACCGTGCAGCCTGGCTTCCCGCAGCCGTACTCTTCCCCTCTGTCATAATAAACTTCCGAACAGGGGCCGCAGGGGCCTGCCCCATGCTCCCAGAAATTATCTTCTTTTCCAAAACGGAAAATTCTCTCCGGCGCAATACCGATCTCCTTATTCCAGATCTCCCACGCCTCATCGTCATCTACATATACGGAAGGATACAGACGGTCTTCTTCCAGACCAACCACTTTGGTCAGGAATTCCCAGGTCCATCCGATCGCTTCCCTCTTAAAATAATCTCCAAAAGAAAAATTTCCCAGCATCTCAAAGAAGGTGCCGTGACGGGCAGTTTTTCCCACGTTCTCAATATCGCCGGTACGGATGCACTTCTGGCAGGTAGCCACCCTTCTCTTCGGCGGAATCTCCGCTCCGGTAAAATAAGGCTTCAGAGGCGCCATCCCTGAATTGATCAGCAAAAGGCTGTTATCATTGTGGGGCACCAGAGAAAAACTGTTCATAATATAATGATCTTTGCTTCTGAAAAAATCCAGAAACATCTTCCGCAATTCATTTACTCCGTATTTTTTCACGACAATTTCCTCCAAAATCTTGTTTCCAGCATACTGCGGCCAAAGAGCTCTGCCTGGTTCCATCTGGCCGGAACCGGCTGAAATCCCCACCGCCGCAACACAAGTATGATATCACAGGGCTTACTCCATTTCAACCTGAAAATCTCTTAAGCATCCTGAATTCCCGGGTCCGCGATCCTGTCCTCCCCGTCCGCCGCCGAGGTGGCCAGACGGTCGCATCTTTCATTCTCCGGATGGCCGTCGTGGCCCTTCACCCAGATATACTGAACGGAATGGGGAGCAGCGGCAGCCAGAAGCCTCTTCCACAAATCCACGTTCTTTACCGGCTCATTTTTGCCTCTGGTCCAGTTTTTCCGGATCCAGCCGTCCACCCATCTCTGGTTAAAAGCATCCGTAAGATATTTTGAATCAGAATACAGCTCCACCTGACAGGGCCTGTTTAAAGCCTCAAGGCCCACAATAGCCGCCATCAGCTCCATACGGTTATTGGTGGTTTTTATATAGCCCTGGGAGTACTCCCTCTCATGGAGGGTTCCCTTCCCATCCACATACTGAAGAATGGTTCCGTACCCTCCGGGGCCGTTAGGGTTGCCCCTGGCTGCGCCGTCTGTAAAAATCTTTACTTTCATCTGCCTATTTCTCGTCCTTTCCCGCCATCTCTTCTTTCAGGAAACCCTGGATCTTCTCCGCAAGCCCTCTGGACTTTCTCTGCTCCCGTCCGCTGCTACTGACACCCACCACCACATGCTCAAAGGTGGCCACCCCGGGAAAGAAAAAATCGCATTTGGTTTTATCTTTATACACATTCACGGGAATCCCCAGACATTTGCAGGCTGCATAGATCTCCTGATTCACTTTACTGTCACTTGTGGCCGCAATCACCATAGCGGCGTCGCAGATATCCTCCTGCTGGTACGTTTTCCTAAGAATCGTCAGCTTTCCGGCTTCTTCCAGCTCTCTAAGCTCAGGATTCACCTCCGGGGCGATCACTACCAGACGGCTGGTAAACTCCGCCATGGTCCGTATTCTGCGCTTGGCAATGGTCCCCGCTCCCACAACCACTACTTTCTTGTCTGTGAGATCCACGAACATGGGAAAATAAAGTTTCTTTGCACTGCTCATCTCTTCTTCCTCCTATGCCGCTCTCCCTGCAGCATTCATTACAGAAATGTATTTTTCTAAAAATCTTTATCTACTATATCACACACATAAAAAAATGAAAACAAAAAAAGATCGACTTTTCCGCTGCGCTATACTATAATAGTCCCGGAAAATAATTACTGCGAGGTGTTACTATGTCGTTCCATTTTGTAAAAAAGCTTCCCGTTCCTGCGGAAGTTAAAAAACAGTATCCTCTTTCAGACAAGGTGATATCTATAAAAAAAGAGCGGGATTCCCAGATCCGTGACGTGTTCACGGGAAAGTCGGATAAATTTATCTTAATCATCGGCCCTTGTTCCGCTGACAGCGAAGAACCGGTGCTGGAATACATCCATCGTCTGGCCAAGGTTCAGGACAAGGTTGGAGACCGGCTGATCCTGATTCCCAGAATCTATACAAATAAACCGCGTACTACGGGCACCGGCTACAAAGGGCTGGTACATCAGCCGGACCCTGAGAAGAAACCGGATGTCCTGGCCGGAATTATTGCCATGCGCAAGCTCCACGCCACCGCCATCGAACAGACCGGGCTGACCTCCGCCGACGAGATGCTCTATCCCGAAAACTGGCGGTATCTGGACGACCTTCTCTCCTACGTGGCCATCGGCGCCCGCTCCGTGGAGGACCAGCACCACAGGATGACCGTCAGCGGCATGGACGTGCCTGCCGGTATGAAAAACCCCACCAGCGGCGATCTCTCCGTTATGTTTAATTCTGTCACCGCCGCCCAGAGCAAGCATACCTTCATCTACCGGGGCTGGGAGGTTCACACGGACGGAAACGACCTGGCTCACGTGGTGCTTCGGGGAGCTGTGAACAAGCACGGGAATTCCATCCCAAACTATCACTACGAGGATCTGATCCTGCTGTCCCGGATGTACAGGGAACATGATCTCAAAAATCCTGCCGCCATCATTGACACGAATCATTCCAATTCCAACAAGCAGTATCTGGAACAGATCCGTATCGTCCAGGAGGTACTTCACAGCAGGAATTATAACCCGGAGATTCATGACCTTATTAAAGGCTTTATGATCGAGAGTTATCTGGAGGACGGAAATCAGAAAATCGGGGCCGACCCCCACATATTCGGAAAATCCATCACGGACCCGTGCCTGGGCTGGGAAAAATCAGAAGCCCTGATCTATGACATATATGAAAAGTGCTGAAGAATAGGGAAGCAGGCCTCATCCCCTGGGATGGGCCTGCTTATATACATGCTGCAGCCGTTCTGCATTCATTTCCCGATACACCTGTGTGGTGGCAATATCCGAATGTCCTAAAATCTCCTGAACCGTTTTCAGATCCGCCCCATTCTGCACCAGGTGGGCGGCAAAAGAATGCCGCAGAGTATGCGGCGTAATGTCTGAGCGGATGCCTGCCTTCCTGGCATACTGCTTTACCAGCTTCCAAAAGCCCTGTCTGCTCATGCACTCCCCGGAGCAATTTATAAACAGAAATCTGCTCTTCTTCCCCTTCAGGAGCGGCTCCCGTCCCTGGTTCAGATAAGCTTCCAGGGCCTCCCTGGCTTTCTCCCCAAAGGGCAGAACCCTCTCTTTGCCGGATTCCCT
>DVGR01000062.1 GCA_018712605.1 Candidatus Choladousia intestinigallinarum | reverse complement strand
TCGCCTTCCCAGATACGGAAATTTAACTTAAAGACTGGAGATATTATTTCGGGAAATACCAGGATTAAATCCCAGCAGGAAAAATTCAGTGCCCTTTTGTTTTTAAAATCCATTAACGGGCGTTATCCCTCAGAGGCCATGCGCCGGTATAATTTTGAGGATATGACTCCTGTTTTCCCAGATGAAAGAATGCGCATGGAGCGGGGCTCCAGAGCCATTGCCATGCGGATTGTGGATCTCTTTTCTCCCATCGGCAAAGGCCAGAGAGGAATGATCGTCTCCCCGCCAAAAGCGGGTAAGACGACTCTTTTGAAGGATGTGGCCAGATCCATTCTGCAGAATGATCCGAAGATGCGCCTGCTGATTCTGCTGATCGACGAGCGGCCTGAAGAAGTGACGGATATTAAAGAGGCCATCTGCGGAGAAAATGTGGAGGTGATTTACTCTACTTTCGATGAACTTCCGGAGCATCACAAAAGAGTGTCCGAGATGGTGATCGAACGAGCCAAGAGACTGGTAGAGCACAAAGAAAACGTGACCATTCTTCTGGACAGTATTACACGCCTTGCCAGGGCGTATAACCTGACCGTGCCGCCAAGCGGCCGTACACTTTCAGGCGGTTTGGATCCTACGGCCCTGTACATGCCTAAACGCTTTTTTGGAGCTGCCCGTAAGATGAGAGAAGGCGGCAGCCTGACCATTCTGGCCACGGCTCTGGTGGATACCGGAAGCAAGATGGATGACGTGGTGTATGAGGAGTTTAAGGGTACCGGCAATATGGAGCTGGTATTGGACAGGAAGCTTTCTGAGAAGAGAGTTTTCCCGGCTATAGACATCCCTAAATCTGGTACCAGGAGGGAAGACCTGCTTCTGGATAAAGAAGAACAGGAGGCGGTCTATATCATGCGCCGGGCGCTGAACGGCATGAAGTCCGATGAAGCGGTGGAGAATATTTTGAATATGTTTGTCCATACCAAAGATAACCGGGAACTGGTACAGCGAGTGAGAAGACAGAAGTTTATTTAATAGAGAGTGTGGAAGGGCCTGCGGATTAAAGCCGCAGGCCCTTAATATCTTTGATTCTTGACAGGATATAATTACAGCTGCAGCTTTGCAGGCCGGGAAGGGGATCCATGACATTTTGAATCAGTGCTTCCATCTCAGCTCCGGAGGCGGCTACCGCATGGACATGCAGCCGGCTGTTCCCTGTAACCCGGTAGATCTGAGTGACTGTATCGTTGGCCTTTAGAATTTCTACTGCCTGGAGAAAGGTGTCCGGCTGTATCTCAATTTCAAAATAACAGGACACCGCCCCGCTGATTTTCTGCGGATTGATAATGGTGGTATACTCTTCTATAATGCCCCTTTTCTCAAGGGATTGAATGCGGGCTTTTACCGCCACACGTGAAATACCGGTTTTCTCACCGATCTCAGAATAGGACATGCGGGCATTTTCTATGAGAAGCTGTATGATTTTTTGATCTAAGGCATCCAGTTCGTCCAGAAACATAACAGATTTTCCTTTCGTATATTGATTTAATCCCCACTAATGATTTTATTATACAGGGGAACAAATCTTGCCGCAAGCAGGATCTTTGCGCTCATGAATCATTTTCTTACCTGGGAATCTGTGGTATACTAAAGCGTGCTTGAAAGAGTAGAATACCAGAGTTTAAATTGATTGAAGGAGAGAAAAAATATGGGGCAAAGATTATAAAGATCACAGATTTTATGGATCCTCATTTGGATCTTTATGCCAGGTACACGGAAGGGCAGCTGTTAAACCGCCATGAGCCGGAGAAAGGAATTTTTATTGGGGAAAGTCCAAAGGTCATTGAGAGGGCTTTGGATGCGGGATGTATTCCTATTTCCTTTCTCATGGAAGAGAAGCATGTGGAAGGCCAGGGGAGAGCTCTGATTGCCAGATGTCCTCAGGTGCCTGTTTATACGGCAGAGTTTCATGTGCTGACTCAGCTCACGGGATTTCAGCTTACCAGGGGAATGCTCTGTGCCATGTACCGGCCGCCGCTTCCTGCACCGGAGGAAGTATGCCGGGGAGGAAAGAGGATCGCAGTTCTTGAAAATGTAATGAATCCAACGAATATCGGCGCCATTTTCCGGTCAGCCGCAGCTCTTGGCATACATGGAATTCTTTTAACCCACGGCTGCAGCAATCCCCTGTATCGTCGGGCGATCCGGGTAAGTATGGGGACTGTGTTTCAGATTCCATGGACGTTTCTGGAAGGAAGGGATGCATGGCCCAAGGAGGGGAGCCGGATGCTTCACAGTCTGGGTTATAAAACGGCGGCGATGGCCCTGAGCAGCAGCGCCATAGAAATTGACGATCCCTGCTTAAGGAAAGAAGAACGGCTGGCTATTGTTCTGGGAACAGAAGGGGATGGGCTGTCAGAGGATACCATTGCAGACTGCGATTACACGGTACGCATTCCCATGTGGCATGGGGTGGACTCCTTAAATGTGGCGGCGGCCAGCGCAGTGGCTTTCTGGGAGCTTGGCAGGGAAAGAAAATCAGGAGGCTTAGCGTGAGGATTCGAGAATCAGATGAGAAGATCCTCGAAGAATCATAGGAATGAAGAATTATAGGAATAAAAAGGAGAAGAAACGTGGAAAGTATTAAGAGCCAGACAGTAAAAGTATACGCAATAAAAAGCGGGGAGGGCATAAGAGAATGAGTAATAGTTTCATAGAGATCTTAAAGGCTGTATTTCTTGGAATCGTAGAAGGAATTACAGAGTGGCTTCCCATCAGCAGCACCGGGCATATGCTTCTGGTAGACGAATTCATTACCCTGAATACAAGTGATGCCTTCAAAGAAATGTTTTTCGTTGTCATCCAGCTTGGGGCCATTCTGGCAGTCCTTCTGCTGTTTTGGAATAAGATGTTTCCTTTTCAGTTTAAGGATAAATCCCAGCCGGTGGTCCGAAAAGATACCTTTTCTCTATGGATGAAGGTCGTGGTTGCCTGTATACCGGGCGCTGCCGTCACTCTTCTTTTTGATGATTATATAGAGGCCCATTTCCATACCCCGCAGGTGATTGCGGGAGCCCTGATTGTCTACGGTATTGCCTTTATCCTTGTGGAGAACTGGAATAAAAAGCGGATGCCTGCAGTGAAAAATCTGGAGGATATTACCTACAAAACAGCTTTTATAATCGGCCTGTTTCAGGTGCTGTCCATTGTCCCCGGCACATCCCGGTCGGGTTCCACCATTGTGGGAGCTCTTCTCATAGGAGTGTCCAGAGTGGCGGCTGCAGAGTTTACTTTTTTCCTGGCAGTGCCGGTTATGTTCGGCCTCAGCGCGATTAAGATCCTGAAATTCGGTCTTTCCTTTACGGGAACGGAGCTGGTAATTCTGGGAGTGGGAACTGTGGTGGCTTTTCTGGTTTCAGTTTTAGTCATAAAGTTTTTGATGGGATATATTAAAAAGCACGATTTCAAAATTTTTGGATGGTACCGCATCGCAATGGGAATCCTGGTGATTCTGATTTTGGGATTTTAAGCTGTGGGAGGATCTGGAACTATGGAAAGTTTGACAAAGAACAGGCAGAGTGAAGAGACCCTTGAGAGAATGGTGGAGCGCTTCTTCCATCCTCTTAAAATCCAGTCTTACAGAGAGCTGACAGAAGGGTATTTTAACGTGGCCTATGAGGTGACATTGAGCAGCGGACAATCAGTGGTTTTGAAGATTGCCCCGGCTTGGAATGTCAGGATTATGACTCATGAAAAAAACATGATGTATGCAGAGGTTGGGGCTATGGAAAAAGCCTTGGAGCATGGCGGGATTCCAGTGCCGAAGGTTCTGGGCTACGATGAGAGCTGTGCGATTTGCGGATCTCCGTATTTCTTTATGGAAAAGCTGAAGGGGAGTAGCGTAAATAAAATAAAAGACACCCTGACTCAAAAACAGATGGATGCCATATATGAGGAGACGGGAAAGATATGCAGGGAGATTAACCGCATCGCCTGTCCCTGTTTTGGCTATCCGGGACAGCCCCAGTATCAGGGGACAGACTGGTATACAGTCTTTCGCAGGATGCTGGAGGCAGGGATCGAGGATGCCAGAAGAGGAAACGTGGACCTGAAAATTCCCGTGGCTGAACTGTTCTGGCATCTGGAGCAGGATAAAGATATTTTTGCGGAGGTAACAGAGCCCAGATTGGTACATTGGGATCTCTGGGATGGGAATATTTTCGTCTCCCATGGTGAGATTACCGGACTGATCGACTGGGAGAGGTGCATATGGGGCGATCCGCTGCTGGAAGTAGGTTTCAGATGCCATTGGGACAATGATTCTTTCAGGAAAGGATATGGCGCCGCCAGCTTTACCAAATCGGAGGAACGCAGAATCCTCTGGTACGATATTTATCTGTTTATTGTGGGATCGTTGGAGTGCGAATACAGGAAATATGAGACTATGGACATGTACCAATGGGCCAACCATATGCTTATCTCACAGTTTAAGAAGCTGAAAAACTGAAATATGCTGAAGAATGATCCGGTAGAGTACCTGGAAAAATTGGGCCAAGAGCACAGGGAAGGAGAAGGCATGAAAGTAAATTTTGCAGTGATAGGGACAAATATGATTACAGATAGATTCATAAAGGCAGCTAAAAAAACAGAAGAATTCTGCCTGAAAGGAGTATACTCCAGATCCATGGAGCGGGCTTTGGAGTATGGGGGAAAATATGGGGCACAGTTATTTTTTGACAACCTGGAGGATCTGGCGGTCTGCAGCCAGATCGATGCGGTTTATGTGGCAAGCCCTAACTGCTGTCACGCAAAACAGAGCATCAGGATGATGGAAGCCCATAAGCATGTGCTGTGTGAAAAGCCTGTGGCGTCCAATGTGCGTGAGTTTCACGCCATGGAGGATGCGGCCCTGAAAAATCAGGTGATTTTTATGGAGGCTATGCGGAATGTATATACTCCCGGTTTTCGGGCAGTAAAGGAAAATTTGTACAAGCTGGGAAAAATCCGAAGAGCGACTCTTCAGTACTGCCAGTATTCCAGCAGGTATGATAATTTTAAGAAGGGGATTATTGAGAATGCGTTTAAGCCGGAGCTCTCAAACGGAGCCCTTATGGACATTGGATCCTACTGCGTTCATTTTATGGCGGCCTTATTCGGAAAGCCGGAAAGCATTCAGAGCTGCAGCCTGAAGCTCTCAAACGGAGCGGATGGGGCAGGGACGATTTTGGCCCAGTATCGGGGGATGCAGGCGGAACTGATCTACTCTAAGATCACGGATTCCCGGCTTTCCAGCCAGATACAGGGAGAGGAAGGCTCTATGGTGATCCAGGAGGTGTCAAATCCCAGGAAGGCGGTTATTTACAGCCGAAGGGGAGAGCAGGAGGTTCTGGAAATATCATCCATAGATACAGATATGACCTATGAGATCCGGGAATTTTTAAGATTGATCCAGGAGAAGCAATATGATCATCCTTATCTGCGGAATTCCCGGCTTGAGATGGAGATTATAGATCAGGTGCGCAGACAGCAGGGAATTATTTTCCCGGCAGACAGAGAAGAACTATGAACGGTACAAAGAAGCTGAACGGGAATAGAAAGGTATGAAACATGGAAATTAAAGATATTTTAACGGCAGAAGAATATAATCACCTGGCACAATTTAAACAGGAGGATAGAGACTGGATCAATGAAAGAATTCAGATAAGAAAAGATGGAAAGGCAGGGGTAGAGTGTGTCGTAAGGGGACTCAACGGCGAGGGTGATTACTTTGAATTGACTCCTGAAGAGATCGTTCGGCAGTACTATGCATATAAACTTATGACTGAGTATCATTATAAAAAGGAACAGTTGAGTTTTGAAGAACCTGTGATTTTTGCTGGGAAGCAGGTGATCATGGACAAAAGAATTGATATAGCTGTTTTCGATAAGGATCTTAAGAAGATCGATATGATTATAGAGGTAAAGCGGCCGGAAGTCAGTGATTATCATAAAACCTGGGATGCGGAATCCACCACCCCTTTTCAGCAGATGCAGAGCTACTGTAATCAAAAGCATCCCCAGGTGGGGGTACTTGTAAATGGGAATAAAGCCCCTGAATTTTATGATGCGCCTC
>DVGR01000061.1 GCA_018712605.1 Candidatus Choladousia intestinigallinarum | reverse complement strand
ATATCCATATGTATCCAAAATCTCTTGTGTGTACTTCCCTGGGGCTTGGTACACAATCAGCGGTTTTTCTACTGTCATCCTGGGACGTCCTCCCCTGACACCTTCTATAAGAACCATATTTGGTTCCCGGTCCGCATATGGATAAACCAGTCGCATCCGTTTCGGTTCCAGGCGATACTCTGACAGTGTTCGGATAATCTCTGCCAACCTGAAGGGCCGGTGTACCATATAAAATCTTCCGCCGGTCTTCAAAAGCCTGGCAGCCGCCGCAACCACGTCCTCCAGGGTACAAAAAATCTCATGGCGCGCCGCCGCTTTCTCCAGGTCAGGGTTAATCAGACCGTGATGCTCTGTCATATAAGGAGGATTAGAAGTCACCACATCAAAGGAAGCCGGGGCAAACAGCTCCCCGGCCTTTCTAATATCGCCCTGAATAATGGATACCCGGTCTTCAATCCCATTCAAAACCACGCTTCTCACCGCCATATCCACACTTTTCTCCGAAATCTCCAGTCCGGAAAAGCTTTCTCCCTCTGTCTTCGCCGCCAGAAGAATGGGAATAATTCCGGTGCCTGTCCCTAAATCCAGAACCCGCTCCCCTTCTCTGACTCTGGCAAAACCGCTCAAGAGTACGGCGTCCATGCCAAAACAAAACAGCTTTTCATTCTGGATAATCCGAAACCCGTTCCGGTTCAGGTCATCCAGACGTTCTCCTTCTTTCAGCTCAATCTTCATCCAGCTTCGATTTTCCTTCCTTTTTATCCAGAGCTTCCAACTGCTTCAATTCCTTATCCACAGCTCCCTTATCCCTGGATTTCTCTTTTCTTCTTCTGGGCTTAAACTTTAAATCCCGGGCGCTGAACTCCTGAAGCTCCTTCTCATCGTTTATGTCAATGAGCACCTTCACCCGCTGTCTCAGCACATTGACGCTCTGCACCTCGCCCTTTAAGCCATCCACAGTAGTCACCGTATCCCCCGGTGACGGAAGGCGGCTGTTCAGATATTCGTATGTCTCCTCTTCATTCTTCAGGCAGCACATGAGCCTGCCGCAGACCCCTGATATCTTGGTCGGATTCAGAGACAAATTCTGTTCCTTGGCCATTTTAATGGATACAGGGGCAAATTCGGAAAGAAAGGTGCTGCAGCAAAGGGGTCTTCCGCAGATCCCAATCCCGCCCAGAATCTTCGTCTCGTCCCGTACCCCGATCTGCCGCAGCTCAATCCGCATTTTAAAAACTGCAGCCAGATCCTTCACAAGCTCACGGAAATCAATCCTCCCATCTGCCGTAAAATAAAACAGGACTTTATTATTGTCAAAGGTATACTCTGTGTCAATCAGTTTCATTTCCAGCCCGTGCTTGCGTATCTTCTCCAGGCAGATACGCATAGCGTCCTTTTCCTTATCCCGGTTTTTCCTGGCCCTCTGGTCGTCCTCCTGGGTAGCTACCCGGATCACGGGTTTCAAAGGCTGCACCACCTTCTCTTCTTCCACTTCACGGACTCTGCCTACCACGGTGCCATACTCAATTCCCCGGGCAGTCTCCACGATCACATGATCGGAAGGCCGGATCTTATAATTTTTCGGGTCAAAGTAGTAAACTTTCCCCGCATTCCTGAATCTTACTCCAACTATCTTAACCATGTATATTCTCCTTTATGACAAGGAACAGCAGCTCGATTGTCAAATCAAAGTTCACATTGGCGGCCAGACGTCTCTTGGCTGTCTCAATGGCCTTCATCACTTCCTCCACTCCCTCATAAGAGCAGACCTTCACAGTCTCACGTATGCCCCGGATCTGATCTTTGAAAACCAGGCCGTCAAAATCCCTGGTGGCTTTGAAATAAACCATGTCCCTGTACCAGAGAGCCAGAATATCCAGATAATCCTGAATGGATATCTTAAAATCCTGCACACCCTTGACCGCCTCAATAATCTCGCTGATCTCCATAACTCCAGCATTGCGGATCAGGTGCATAGCCGAAGCCTTGATCAAATTAAAATCCTCCGAGCTGGCCAGACGCACCGCTTTTCCTATATTCCCCTGGGCAAAAGCCACACAGATATCCGCCTGATAATCCGGCACCTGGATATGCTCCATGAGATATTCCTTTACCTGTTCATCCGGCACCGGCTTCATCTGCAGAAGCACACATCTGGATCTTATGGTATCCAGAAGTATCTGCTCATTGTCCGTCAGCAAAAGCACCACCGCATACGACGGAGGCTCCTCAATGGTCTTCAGGAGGGCGTTCTGCGCCTGCACCGTAAGCTTCTCTGCCTCGGGCACAAGGTAGACTTTATAGCGGCCGTTGTAAGGCCGGATCTGCATATCCCCTACCAGTTGTTCCCTTATATCTTCTACGCCGATGCTGGCAGGCTTTTCATGGGTCACCGTGATAATATCCGGATGATTTCCTCCTGCCGCCTGCCGGCAGGAATGACAGACGCCGCAGGGCCTGTCCTGGCTATTCTCGCACTGAAGAGCCGCCGCAAAAGCCTCTGCCACCGTCCTCTTTCCAGATCCTTTTTCTCCGGCAAACAGATAGGCATGACTGATCTTCCCTGTCTCCAGCGCTCCTCTCAGATGATGGATCACCTGCTTATGTCCTATTATATGTTCAAAACCCGCCATACCGTTACCTCCGAAAAAATAAATGACCGTGCCAGTGCACTAAACTCTGTTCAAGTATAACACACCCTTGGTTTTGTGTGAAGCATCAATCGCCAAAAGCTTCTCCGCCGATTCTCTGCTTTATATATTCTGCCACCTGATCCATGCACACCTGTCTGTCCTCATTATTGGAAAATCGTTTCTCAATGCCGGCCTTTTTAATCTTATCTTCAGAAAAGTCCTGCTGATCTGCCAGATAGCGGCGGCACACCTCATCATAATTGGGAAATTCCTGCTTCTTTTCCCGCTTGATGGAACGTTCTAAACGCAGAAGGTCATCCGTCTCGATATAAATCGGAACCATCCTCCCCTCCCCGTAATATTGCTTCATCTTCTCATAAGACTCTAGGGTTCCCAGGGCAAGATAATCATTTTCCTCTAAATTAATAAATTCCCCATGGGCGGAAAAATAGTACCAGATTCCATGCACCGTGTCATAGGAGCGAAGTTCAATCACCTGTCCTTCCCGCTGCATCTGCCGCAGTTTTTCCTCTGTGACAAAGTGGTACTGTACTCCATCCGTCTCCCTAGCCCGAATAGGCCTTGTTGTATACATCACAAAAGGCTTCAGCTTCAGTTCTTCTCTGGAAAGCACATCCTGATAAATTGTGTCTTTTCCAGAAGAACTTTTCCCCATCACGTAAAAAATAAGTCCCATTTCTTACTCCTTTATTACCCGCAGCGCTTCTGCTTCCAAATCATCCATTCCCTCAAGAGAATACCCGTTTCTTTTTAACTCCAAAAGCTTCCCTTCCAATCTCTTTGAAATCCTTTCCCCGGGAGTCAGAATAGGGATGCCGGGAGGATACAGGTAAACGTATTCCGCAGAGATTCTCCCCTGACATTCTTCCAGAGGAATCCTCTCCCAGGGCCTGTTCACTGCCTGGCAAAGAGGCCAAACCACCTCGTTTGGTTCCTGGCCTCCCCAGAATTCCCATCTCTTTTTCCCTGGCTTCGCCGTATCGTCCAGTTCCCTCAAAGCCTCCGCCAGGCGCCCGAAGCCCTCCCGGCTGTCCCCAGGGGAGGTCAGGGCCGTGACATAGCCCGGAGCGCTCATCTCCAATTCCAGCCTGTAGTTTCTTCGCAGCCTGTCCATCAGCTCTTCTCCAGACCACTCTGTATTCTCCAGAGAAATCACGATTTTCGACCGGTCATAGGCAAAACAGGAAAGCTCCTTCTCCCGTCCCGTCACCAGGTGCAGCCTCCTAAGCTCCCCCAACTGTCTTCGTGTATCCAGAAGCATTTCCACATACTCGTCAAAATAGGATGGCCCTCTCTTTTCAAGAGTTCCTATGCAGCGGTCTATGGAGGCCATAAGCACATAACTGGGACTGCTGCTCTGAAAACCTCCCAGATATCTCCGCAGCCGTTCTCTGTCCGCTCTTTCCCCCTGCACATGCAGAAGAGCAGTCTGCGTCAGGGATGGCAGAGTCTTGTGAAGGCTCTGGATGACCAGATCCGCCCCGCAGGCAAGCGCTTCCCTGGGAAAATAGGGATGAAGCCCGAAATGAGCCCCGTGAGCCTCATCCACAATGAGAATGCCGCCCCGGGCATGAACCCTCCTTGCAATGGCACCGATATCAGAAACCACGCCGTCATAGGTGGGTGAGGTCAGAAACACAGCTCTTACCTCCCCCGCCTGCTCCATGGCCTCCTCCACCTGTTCAGGAAGAACACTTCCATAAATCCCCCTGGCAGAATCCATTTTGGGATACAGATATACTGCATGAGCTCCTGCAAGCTCTGCGGCAAAATAAGCCGACTTATGGGAATTTCGCCCCATCAGCAGAATCTCGCCCGGACGGATGCAGGAAGCCATCGCAGCCAGGATCCCACAGGTGCTTCCATTAATGAGAAAATATGTTTCCTCGGCTCCAAAAAAAGCCGCCGCTCTCTCCTGCGCCGCTGCCAGGATTCCTTTAGGATGATGGAGGTTATCGAATCCTTCAATCTCGGTAATATCCACCTGGTACGGATGGCTGAACATCTCTATCCTGCGTTTATGTCCAGGCATATGAAAAGGATATTCCTCCGACTTGGAACGTTCTTCTAAAAGCGTATATAGATCCTTCATCTGTGCTTCTCCCTTTTTTCTTTCCTTCCTTCTCGGCATCAGCAAAAATCATCCAAGGTTCCAAAGCAGTAACCCATCTCCTCCCATCTAGTCAGAAGCTCATCCATGATCTCTCCATTAGTATCAGAGGTATTGTGCAGCAGCACAATGGCCCCGGGATGGATTCTGCCCAAAAGCTTTTCAAAGGCTTCCTCCCTGGTGGGCTGCTGATCCTGATACCAGTCCACGTATGCCAGGCTCCAGAAAAAAGTCTTATACCCAAGCTCTTTTGCCAGCTTTAAGCTGCTCTCGCTGTACGTCCCTTGGGGCGGCCGGAAATAAGGCTTCATCTCTTCGCCGGTAATCTCCTGATATAAAGATTCCACCGGCTCTAACTCCGCAGCAAAAGCTTCCCGGCTGGCAATCTGGCTCATGTCAGGATGATCCATAGAGTGGTTGCCGATGGTGTGCCCCTCCTTTACAATCCTCCGGATCAGCTCCGGATTATCTGAGAGAAAATTTCCCACTGCAAAAAAAGTAGCTTTCGCCCCATGCTTTTTCAAAGCGTCCAAAATCTTGGGCGTATTTCCATTCTCATACCCGCAGTCAAAAGTAAGATAAAGAATCTTATCTTCCGTATCTCTTACGTAATATGCATCATATCCCTCTAGCTCTTGGAGGCTCACATTCCCTACGGGCGTCTCCCCTTCTCCCTGAAAGCTAAGCCCCCAGCTTCCTTCCGCAAAAACAGGGACCGTTTCCGCCAAAGCCCGCTCCCTGACTCTGGCCGCCAACTGGCCGCACAAAAAAGCGGCAGCAAAAAGCAAGGCAGTTATGAGGATGTTTCCGGGAAACCTTCTCAACTTTTTGGTTTCCATTCACACTCCGTTTCCGCAGCCGGAAGAGAAGCACGAAAGCCTTTCCCGGCTGCCCGTCATTTATCATAACTATATTGCTTTTCCCGCCATTATATTCCCGCCGTTCTGTCAGAGTGTATAAATCAGCACCCCGGCAATGATAATCAGATTTCCCAGCAGCTGTCCCTTGGAAAAACGCTCTTTCAAAAGAAGCCAAGAAAGAAGCATCACAAAGACATAACTGAAGGTATCGATCACGGCCCCGTATTTCATATCCACCTTCGTATAGGCATATGTATTGGCAAGAAGTACCGTAAAGGCGATTCCATAAGCTGTAATCACTCTCCAGTTGAGATATTCAAAAATCCACCGGGAGTATTTCTTCCCTGCGCTCTGTTTTAACAGCACCTGGGAGATGGCGGTAAAAAAAGTCGCCGCAAACATGATTAGTAAATATGGTTCCATTTTCTACGCCTCTTCCTTCCTCTTCTCCCCGCTTAAGGATACAATCACCACTCCCGTCAGCACCACCAGAAGCCCGATGATATTTCTGGGCGTCAGATTTTCTCCAAAGAAAAGCACCGCCCAAATCTGACTCCACAGCAGATACACGCTGCGGTTGGCATATCCAATATTCAGATCGAACCGTTTGATCACCTTCTGCCAGCACAGAGCGTAAACGAGACAGTCAAAAAACATCAGGAACACGAATACATAGAGCATGGGATTCCCAAATCCGCCCTCATTATACTGATTGGACGCCGTCTTGGAAAAGACGCTGGTAAAAGAAAACAAAACCACACTCAGATGCAGAAAAATATAATCTTTTATTTTTCCCATAATTCCTCCAGTGAAACACCGTTCACCTCTATGCAGCCGTACACCCTGGCAACAATCTTATCCAGTTCTTCTACGCTGCCGGCCCTAGCTACCACATGGCCGATTCTTGTGGTACCGTTCTGCATAATCTCTACCGGGTGTCCAACCGGATAATCCAGGGCAATCTCAATCCCCTCCCTGCGAAGGTTCTCAATTCCCTCATAATCGATGCCCGTAATCCTTCCATCCACCGGGCTCATTAAAAGCTTGGCCATACAGTGAATCCCCTGACGCTCCGGCGAAAAATCAAGCTTCTCCCCCAGGGCATTCTGAAGAATTTTCTTATAAAAATCAAATCCGTAATACATAGAAATCAGCTCTGGGATGCAGGTGGCGCCTGTGCGCCCGCCCATCTCTATAATCCACACCTGTTCCCCGTCCACAAACACATCGGCATTCACGGAACAGTTGTCCAGATCCAGAGCCTTTACCGCCAGCTCCATTTCTTCCTGAAGCCTTTTCTGTACCTTCTCAGAGCCCCGGTACGGAAAACCGTGCCCCTCAGGAATGGTAATCTTCTGGCTGTGATAGACGAATTTCTCGTGAGGCGCAAAGAAAACCAGCTTATGATCCTGCACCACTCCGTCTACTCCGATCTCCGTTCCTCCAAGCATCTCCTCTACCAGGACATAATCCTTTCCAGAACGCTCCAGCGCACAACTATAGGCTTCTTTCAGCCCTGACGGCTCTTTTACAATAGAAATCCCCCGGCTTCCAGAGCTGTCCACCCTTTTTACCACCACAGGAAATCCAAGCTCTTTGGCAGCCCATTCCACATCCTCAAAAGTACGTGCTTTATAAAATTTTGCCGCAGACACGCCTTCCGCAAAAAAAGCCTCTTTCATTGCCGCTTTATCAGTGGCCCGATGGGCCGCTTCTTCAGAAAGCCCCGAAAGGCCCATCTTCTCGCATACGTATCCGATGGTAGATACCGCCACATCCGTTCCCGTGGTACAGATACCGTCAATCTTCTCTTCCTGACATACCTTCAGGATTTCTTCTTTGTCTCTCGTATTGATATAGTACACTTTATCCGCCAGCTCAAATCCCGGATAATCTCCGGGAATGCTGGCCACAAGGGTGACAAGCCCCATGGCCTTTGCCGCACGGATCAGGGGAACCTGGTACACGCTGGCTCCCAATATCATAATTTTCTTTTTCATTCTTTTGCTTCTATCTTCCATTCTTCTTCCATTCTTCACTGCCTTTACACAGATGTTTTTGCATCTTCTCCATTTCCCGGCCCGCTGGCTGCCGCCACAAGACTTTGGATCTGCTCCTTCAGCCCTTTCCTGCTGTTTATGGTCTCTCTCACTATGTACTGAGGGGTATCATTTAAAATCAAAATAATTTTCCCCAAATACTCTCCAACGATTCCCAGAACCATCAGGATCAGCCCGAAAAACACTACCATCACGCAGAGAGTGGAGGACCACCCCACGGTCATATTTGGATGGATCATCTTATTGATCACCACCAGCAGGGCAATCACCGCTCCTGCAAAGGCGGAAAACATCCCCAGAAAAAAAGAGATCCTTAAAGGAATTACCGAAAAGTTCCAGTACGCAAGCCAAAGATTTACCAGTTTTTTCAGTGTGTAATTGGAAGTGCCGTATTCTCTCTTAAAATGTTCCACCTCCACATTGCCAATGTTATGGGTCACCCGATAAAAAATACCGTCAATGTATGGGTTAAAACTATTATATTTGACCACCTCATCCCGAACCTTCCGGGTGATAATCCAGAAATTGCTGGATCTGATCTCCTTAGGCCGTTTCAGCATAACCCTGGAAGTGACCTCATTCAGTTTACTTGTAAGATTTTTCAGAGGGGAATTCTTTTTTTCAGGATAGATCCCGTAAACCAGGTCGAACCCCTCTTCCATTTTATGAACCAGCTTAAAGATCTGGGAAGGATGGGTCTGCATATCGTCGTCCATTCCCAGTATATAATCCCCATTCGTATAGTGGAGAGCGGCCATCAGCGCATTGTGCTGTCCAAAATTCCGCATGAGATTTACCCCGCAGACATTGGGATATTCCTCTCCCAGCTTATGGATCTCCCGGTACGTCCCATCCGAAGACCCATCGTTTACAAGGACAAACTCACAGGTATATTTATCCTGGGCGGCAAATTCCGCCATCACCATCTCCGTAACCTTACGAATGGTTTTTTCCGAATAATAACACGGTATTACTATAGAAATCAGCATAGTTTACTCCGGCTCCTCACAAAAGAGAAGCTTTCTCCCTCTTGGTTAAATAATCGTAAAACAAGGGCCCTCCCCCTGTATGGAGAAATAAGACTTTCTTTCCTTTAACCTGTTTCTCTCTCAGGTATTCTTTCATTCCCCAAAACGCTTTGGCCGTATATACGGGATCCAGGGCTACTCCATCCCGGCAGTATACCTCCCGGATGCAGTCTTCAATTCTTTTATCGTATTTGCCGTATCCCTCCTGGCGGTACTGATCCAGCAGATGGATTTCCTGCTGGTAATCCCCGGGCAAAATCTTTCCTGCCCTCTCAAAATAAGAGACGATTCCCTCACGGATCACCTCCCTGGCCCGCTCATATTCTCTGGATGAGATCATAACTCCCATGACAGAAGCCCTGCCTCCCATAAGAAGCTTTCCGCAGATGAGACCGCTCTGAGTGGCTCCTGTCCCTGACGGAAGAAAAATATAGTCAAAGGAAAAACCCTGCCGCCCTTCATATTCCAGAATCTCCCTGTAGGCCTCCGCATACGCGCTGGCTGCCGTTCCCTCATTTCCAGTCCCGTACTTGTTTCCGAAAATGTAGTAGGGCGTCTTCCCCTCTGCCGTAAGCCGCTTCATAACATCCTCTACGGCAGCAGCGATCTCCTGCTTCCTGCAGTGTACGATCTCGGTTCCCGTCCAGTCCACCAATACGGTATTGTTTGTAATCTCCTGCTCTTCCCCTTCCTCATGGGAGCAGATCATCACACAGGGGACTCCCCGGCTTCGGCAGAGAGCAGACAGAACACGGCACAGATTAGAATGACGGCTGCCGTAAATAATCATGGAGCTGCATCCTTTCTGTTTCATATCCCTGAAAAACGCTTCCGCAATCCGCACTTTATTTCCGCCCATGGAAAAAGGCAGCAAATCCTCTCTTTTTATATACAGTTCATTGGAATCCTCTGGATTCCCCGCCATACGTAAAATAGGCGTCTCCATACACTCTTCCTCCCGCTTTCGCACTGCTTTTACGGCTCCATCCTTCACTGGGTTTGATTATAAATCATTTCCTTATGGGGCGCAAGTAGCGATCCCTGGCAAAGGCGGGTTTTTCCTACTGAATATTTTCCGTGATGGTTTCCCACACAAAATCCTGCTGGTTCCCCAGCACCCAAGCCGCAATGCCCCCCAGGTCATATTCAGAAACCAGAGCGGCCCTGGCCGCTACAGAGTTTTCATCCTCCAGCCAGATTTGGCAGAGTCTCCCCTGCGCATCCGTCCACTGAGCATACTGCTGTCCTGTGGACTCGTCATAGGATGCAGAAGCCCCGTTTTCCTGCAGAAGCTGTTCCGCCTGATCCATGGTAACCGCTTCGCTGGTCACAGATGCGCTTCCGTCTGCCAGAGTCTCCGTATACCATAGTCTTGAGTAAAAAGGAATGGCGCTGACCAGCTTTTCCTTGGGCACTTCCGTAAGCATGTTCTGGATTCCCGTAATCTCAAAGTCCATGGAGGCAACGCTTCCCACAAGATCCGATCCGGCATAGTGTTCGTCATATCCCATCATAATTACGTAATCGCAGACCACTCCCAGCTCTTTTCTGTTGTAATGTCTGGAAAAGTCCATAGGAACCGGAACATCCACTGAAAGATAAATACCATTCTGCCGGCAGAGTATGGAAAGCTCTCTCATAAACTGCACGTAGGAGGGCCCCGCTTCCTCGGCAATGCCTTCAAAATCTATGTTAATGCCGTCAAATCCCAGTTCCTGGGCCTGTGAAATCAGATACTCCTGCACCTTCTGTCTGGCCTGTCTGGAGGCCAGCAGCTCTGTGGTGCTGACATTCTCGCTGAAATTACTGATCAGCGCCCATACCTGGAGTCCCTTATCATGGGCCTCTTCCACGTAAGCCAAATCCGCATAGGAATCTACATTTCCTTCATTGTCGGAAAGGAAATACCAGGTAGGAGAAATCACGTTTACACCTGTCATATTGGCCGTGTCTTCTGAAAGGTTCTGGTTCATCTCCGGATAATTGATCTGATGCCACACAAGATTTACCCTCTCATCCAGAGAAAGGCTGGTATACTCTTCCCCTTCCCAGTAAGTGTCTCTCTGAGTGGGATAAAAGTCCCTGAGTCGGCTGTTCTTTATATATCCAATGTACCCGTCCTCCGTAAGCACCTTAGACCACTGATCCATTTCTTCCAGTACCGTTACCAGGCTGCCCTTTTCCGCCTCCGTAAGGATAGGGCTCTTAATCCCCCCCTGATAGCGAACCGCCGTGTCTCCTTTAACCTCCGCCGTAGTCACCTCCCGGCTGCCTAAAGTGATCACCACCCGGCTCGGCTCACTGAAGCTTTCATATTTTATATCTGTATACTGGCACAAAAAGTCCAAGGACATATACATACTTCCGAAAGCGCTTCTTAAAATTTCCTGTCCGGCATCCCTCGTCTCACTTCCTGCTGTATACGTGCTTCCCCCCATGGGAATCTCATATATTTCCCAGGGAGTGGTATACAGCATCAGCTCTTCGGATGCATCCCAGTAAAATCTGCTGTTCAGTTCATTCTGAACAAGAGCATAGTCCACATAAATCCCATCGTCATAAACCAGGGCTCTCTCTTGGGCCAGATGGTCTTCCACGATCACTGCCGCCTCCCCGTTATCCAGGGCGCCAAAATATTCTTCCCCGCTCATTCGTTCGGAAGTAGGCATATATCTTCTTATGAGAAAAATCCCGGCTGCCAGCGCCGCCGCAAAGGCCAGAACCGCTGCTCCCGCAAGCATTTTCTTTCTTTTCATTTTGCTGTACGTCCCCCTTAAAAACATTTGCAGGCTGCCGTTTTGTTCTTTTCCGGCAGTCCTTTTACACAGACTGCTTCGGTGCAGCCGTTCACGTAATTATATCAGGTCTCCCAGGAATCGTCATTATTTTCATAAAAAAATAAGATATTCTGCTTCTGTCACAGGGGATAACGGACATCTGCAGGCGCTCCTCCTTTCTCTCTTCTATTTTTCTTTTATCCTGATAAAATTGATTTTCCGGATCCTCTGGTCTTCATCCCCGATAAAATCACGCATATAGTTTGTCTCTTCCGCCAGCATACAGGCTGAGACGATCTCTTCCGGCCTGCTGGGCTTTCCCTCTAAATATAGGGACGTTCCTTCTCTTTCGTATTCCCGAAGCTCCCGCATAAAGGCTATGGCTTTCCTGTCCCTTATCATTCGTCCAGGATGCTTTCGGGGCTGTCTGTGGTTGTCTCTCTTTTTATTTTTTTCCACCTCTCTGCCTTTCCTGTGCGTACATCCAAAGGGCAGAGGTGCTTTCGTGATATATCAGTCCGCCGCTTCCATTTTATGTACGCCACATTGATTCTATACGGACATGGCTGCCGTGCAGCCATCACCATACACAAGAATACCTGTAATCTCCCGTTTGGGGCTTGCGGGCTTCTGCCAGGTATTTAAAGTTCATTCTGCCGGAAACAGACGTATCGTTTAAATTTTTTCAAAATTTTCCGATGCAAAAATTCCCTGCAGACTTCTGCTGTAATTTGCTTGCAAAATAAAGGGTTTTTGATTATAATGCGTAAAAGAAGTTTGGAAAGGATATATGGTTCTTTATATGTTTACTTAAAACTCGTAACGATTCAGCCGTTTGGCCCATGGCTCGACTGCTACAAAAAATCAGGGATCGTACAGCAAAATTGAGCGGAATGTACCGCACTCGTTGAATAAATAATGAAATGAATCAGATCGGTATAGCAGGATTACACCTGCCCCGCCAGTCTCAAAGATATGATATTAAATCAGCTCTGGGAAAATCCTCCTTTCTTTCCAAAACTTCCCATATAGCCTTTCTGTGACTATTATATACAATAAGTTAAGATTTTGCAAGCTCTTTTTCTGTTACAGATCAGTTCTCAGTTTCCCCGTAATCTGTAGCATCCGCAGGCTCATTTAAAGTCTTACAGTGCAAAAGGAGCCTGCTGCACTCCAAGTATTTACTTTACATATTTATTAAAATGCGTATATAATAGTAGTGAGAACAGACGCAGCTGCTTTTGTCTCCGGCGAATACCGGACACAGTCGGCAGCAGATTCAACGATTCAAATAATGGGTAAGGATGTGATTGAATGAAAATTGAAAAAATCAATGACAAACAGATTCGCTGTACCCTGACAAAAGAGGATCTGGCCAACCGTGAAATCAAACTGAGCGAGCTGGCTTATGGTTCCGAAAAAACAAGAGCTCTGTTTCAGGATATGATGCGCGTTGCGGCCCAGGACTTTGGTTTTGAAGCTGACAATATGCCGCTTGTGATAGAAGCAATTCCCGTATCTATGGACTCTATTATTCTCATTATCACCAAAGTAGAGGATCCGGAGGAGCTGGACACGAGATTTGCCCGTTTTTCTCCCGAAGAACAGGACGGGGACAGCGGTTATTCTTTCTCTGACCTGATGGACAGAATCGAAGGCGCAGACGATATTCTGGGTCTGATTAAGAAGATATCCGAGGCGAAAAAACGTGCTGCCTCTAAGAATACAGAGCAGGAAAGCCCGGCAGAGGAGCCTTCCGCCGTTTCTGTGGAAGAAGACGAGGAAGTGATCAATCTTACCAGATTCTACCTCTTCCGTTCCCTGGATGATGTAATCCGGGCTTCCAGAATTCTCGGCCCCGTTTTTTCAGGTCCCAACACTTTATATAAGAATCCTGAAAGCGGCGAATTTTATCTGATTCTGAAAAAAGCCTCCAGTACAGCGGAGCAATTCAACAAGGTATGCAATGTTCTCTCCGAATATGCCCTTCCCTGTAAATTCAGTGCCGGGATGGACGCGCACTTTACGGAGCATATGGAAGTTACTATACCTGAAAACGCTCTCCAAAATTTAAGCCTTTTAGGCTGAAATATAAAAATTCAAGAATGCGGTGCCCCAAAAATACAATTTAAGGAGGAGCCTGCCATGGCACAGTTGTTATGTAACTTTGTATCTTATTCCCTCAGACGCAGCGTAGATATCGCTGTCATTCTTCCTACCGTCAGTTCCTGTGACTTTGACCTGGAACAGCCGCCCTGCCATACACCAGTCTGCAAATATCCCGTTCTGTATCTTCTTCACGGATACGGAAATGATTATAAGAGCTGGCTGCGCTATACCTCCGCAGAGCGCTATGCGGAAGAAAAACGAATCGCCATGGTTCTGTGCAATGCCGAAAATATGTGCTATATGAACGCAGGAACAGAAAATAAATATTATGATTTCATAGCAAAAGAGCTGCCTGAATTTATCTGCGGAAATTTTCCTGTCTCATCAAATCCCAGGGATACCTACATTGCCGGGGCGTCCATGGGCGGATACGGGACTTTGGTACACGCATTAACCAGACCCTCCGAAATCTGCGCTGCCGGAGCCTTCTCTCCGGCAGTTGAGATAGGCAGTGACACCAACCTGATCGGCGGAAGTCTAAACTGCCTGAATCTCCACAGTATTCTTGAAACATGCAGGTCGCAGCAGACAAAACTTCCCAAGTTGTTTATGTGCTGCGGGCAGAAGGATTTTCTGTATGATTCAGTTGCCGCCTTTCATCTGGAGCTGGAGGAAAAGGGCTATTCTCATTGCTGGGATAATCCTCCAGAGTTTGAGCATGAATGGCGTTACTGGGATCTTAAGCTGGAGCAGTTCCTAGACTGGATTCCACGAACCGACCCATATGCCCAGATGCCTGTCCATAAAATTTAATTCCATGCCACAAAAACCGGATCGTCCAACAGACGTTTCCGGTTTTTTGTGTTGTCAGGAATTTTCGTCAGTTTTTCTTCTTGAATTCCTGGTTTTTTTGGTATATAATCACTATAATGAGGAAAGGTTCGGTAATTTATTTCGGTATTCTGGATAAAATTCCGAATATTTCGCTTTTTTACAAGATATTTGTAACAGTTCCCCGCTGCAGGATTCGCAGACAGATCGGATCTGAATTAATTGCGCAAATTTGTATCTGCGTCTCCGGCATGCGAAAGGTACCGTTACCATATTTTAATGCAAAGGAGGGGGTTTTATGGTCCCGTCGTTTATCTACGCAATCTGTTTCCTGGCAATTATTGTTGCTTTTGCCTTTGCGGCTTATCTGTATTTGTGGGTTAAACAGCAGAAAGCTGTGAACAAAGAGATTCTCAGGGTTTCCCGGCTGATCAAAGACGGCGCAAATACATTTATGGCCCGAGAATACAAAATACTGACGATTTTTGCCGGGGTA
Source organism: Candidatus Choladousia intestinigallinarum (assembly GCA_018712605.1). GTDB lineage: Bacteria > Bacillota > Clostridia > Lachnospirales > Lachnospiraceae > Choladousia > Choladousia intestinigallinarum. Next base: position 27,034 of record DVGR01000061.1, on the reverse strand, counting down.
GCAGCCATTATCATCTTTTTGATTCTGCCGCAGCCCATATGGCAGGGAAAGTTTCTGGATAATCTTTCTATGGCCCTGGCGTACATCGCAGGCACGATTCTTTCGGCCATCGCTGGTAAAATCGGAATCCTGGTAGCCACCCTGGCCAATGCCCGTACAGCGGAAGCTGCCGAGAAAGGCATTAAGCCAGCGTTTCTGGTAGGCTTCAGGGGCGGCGCCGTTATGGGACTGGCCGTTGTGGGCTTCTGTCTCCTGGGCGTCATGGCCGTTCTGATGATCACCTCAGACGCCTCTATTCTGCTGGGCTTTTCCTTTGGCGCCAGTTCCCTGGCACTTTTCGCCAAAGCCGGCGGAGGAATCTTCACAAAGACAGCCGATGTATCTGCAGACCTTACTGGTAAAGTGGAGCTGGGCATCCCGGAGGATGATCCCAGAAATCCTGCCGTAATCGCAGATAATGTAGGCGACAACGTAGGCGATGTAGCCGGTATGGGCGCTGATCTCTTTGATTCCAACGTAGCTGCCATGACTTCGGCTCTTGTTATCTCCCAGTCTCTTACGGGATATGAACAGGCAGGCGCTTCTATGGTGTTCTGTTATTCCGCTCTTGGCCTGATCGCTTCCATCCTGGGTATTGCCAGCGCCAGAATCGGCAAAAACGGCAATCCCACAAAGGCTCTGAATTCTTCTACCTATGTGACTACAGGAATTTTCGTCCTTCTCTCCGCTCTGGCTACCTATTTAATAGAGGGCTTTGACTGGCGGATCTGGGGCGCCTCCACAGTAGGCCTCCTGGTAGGCGTGGTGATCGGCCTTACTACTGATTACTTTACAGATGACAGCAAACCCATCGTCCAGAAAGTGGCAAAAGCTTCACAGTCCGGTTCTGCTTTCACGGTTCTCTCCGGCGTCTCTTATGGATTTATTTCCGCACTGCCGGCTATGATCGGAATCGCAGTCTCCGCACTGGTAGCTTATAAGCTCTGTGAACCCATGGGAACCACTTATGCACTGTTCGGCATTGCCATGGCTGCCGTGGGCATGCTTTCCATCGTAGGCATGATTATCGGAAACGACGCTTACGGCCCCATCGTAGACAACGCCAGAGGATTGGCCGAGATGGGAGGATTGGGCGAAGAGACGATCCGCATTGCCGATGAACTGGACAGCGCCGGAAATACGGTAAAGGCCGTGACAAAAGGATTTTCCATCGGCGCAGCCGGCCTAACGGTTATCTCCCTTCTGGGAGCATATATGTCCGAAGTAAACGCAACTCTGGCCAGCCTGGGCCGGGAGCTGATCACAGGCTTTGACATCATGGATCCCACCGTTTTCTTCGGAGTTCTGATCGGTGCAGCCGTACCTGCCGTATTCTCCGCAATGCTGATTCTTGGCGTGGATAAGAATGCGCAGCGTATGGTAGCGGAAATTCACCGGCAGTTCCGGGAAATCAAGGGATTAAAGGAAGGCAAGCCCGGGGTAAAGGCGGACTACGACAAGTGTATAGACATCGCCACCACCGGCGCCCTGAGAGAGCTGATTCCCGCCGGCGCTATGGCTATCCTCTCGACAATTATCGTAGGCTTCATCGGCGGCGTACTGGCTATCGGCGGATTCCTTCTTGGAAACATCGTAAGCGGACTTCTGCTGGCTCTGTTTATGTCCAACGCAGGCGGCCTGTGGGATAACTCCAAGAAATACATAGAAGCAGGAAATGAAGGCGGAAAAGGCTCCAAAGCTCACAAAGCCGCCGTTACCGGAGACACCGTGGGCGATCCTTTCAAGGATACAGCTGGCCCTTCCATCAATACCCAGATTACTGTGGTTTCCCTGGTGGCCTCCCTGCTGTCTTCCCTGTTTGTAGCCTTATCCATATTCTAGTATGAATCAAAAGATATTGAAGTCAAGATATTAACGTGAATAACATCACTGCGGGCCCGGAACGATAGTTCCGGGCCCGCATACGTCTTTTTTGTTACTCTGTTCTTTATACGGGATCCTCTTTCTTCTTGGACTCTTCCTCCAGATCCCCGAAGAAAATTACTCCAAAATAAGTCAGGGTATTCTCCCCGTTTTGAAACTTCATCCCACATGTCTCAGCCAGAGAGGCTACATTTACACAGAAAGCCGACAGAGAAATCTGTCCCTTAGGGGGATACGTGCAGGGCTTTCCCTTCAAGGCTTCGCACTCCGTACAGTAGCTGCACTGCCCGGCTCTGGCACGAAGACTCCTGCGCTTCTCTGTCTCCAGCCTCTCTTGAATTGCGTCTCCCACCTGGTTATTCTGATTTTTGGCAGCTTGAAGGCTATCCTCCGTCATTCCCCCTTCCAGAGGCGTTACCGTCTGAAACACGACTGCCTGCCTAAAAGCACAGGCTCTCTCCTTCAATTCCTGAGGCGTCCCCGCATAAGGGGGACAGGCATAATTCCTGCCGTATTGCCCGCACACATTATCTTCGCAGTATTTGCGGAAGGACGGGTCAAATTCAATCTCCTTCACAGAAATCACTTTTGCCGCATAAGCCCCCTGGTCTTTACAGTATTTCTCAAGTTCTTCTCTCTGCATCTTTTCCGTCCCTCCCTGCGGCCAGAAATTCTTTATTTCTCCTGACAGGCTTTTAAGTATGCCTTTCTGCCCTCTTCATATAGATTTCTCCCCTGGCTGTCGATGATCACTACCAGAGGCATATCCTCCACGTACAGTTTTCTCAAAGCCTCCGCTCCCAGATCCTCATAGGCGATCAGCTCGCTCTTTTTTATGCACTTTGCCAAAAGTGCTCCGGCCCCCCCGATGGCTCCAAAGTAAACACCGTCGCATTCCTTCATCGCCTCTATGACCTCCGGAAGTCTTGCGCCTTTTCCGATCATCCCTCTGGCTCCGGCTCTCATCATGGTAGGAGCGTACGCATCCATACGGCCGCTGGTGGTGGGTCCAGCGGAGCCGATCACCTGTCCCGGCTTGGCCGGTGTGGGACCCACATAGTAAATAGTTGCGTTTTCCGGGTCAAAGGGAAGCTTTTCCCCCCTTGCCAGGGCCTCGCACATCCTCTTATGCCCTGCGTCCCGGGAGGTATAGATAGTGCCGGTTACGTATACCGTATCTCCCGCCTCCAGGGTTCTGGCCAGTTCTCTTGTCAGTGGAAGCTGTATCCGTTTTTCCATGATTAAATCACCTCCGTCTTATGCCGGGTCACGTGGCAGTTAATATTCACCGCACAGGGCATTCCCGCAATGTGGGTGGGTAGCGTCTCGATGTTGACTCCAAGGGCTGTGGTCTTTCCGCCAAAGCCCTGGGGGCCGATACCCAGCTTATTGATTTTCTCCAGCATTTCTTTTTCCAGATCTGCGTAATAGGGATCCGGATTTTCAGAATCCAGCGGACGCATCAGCGCTTTCTTGGCAAGGAGGGCGCATTTGTCGAAGGTTCCTCCGATTCCTACACCCACTACCATCGGCGGACAGGGATTGGGGCCTGCTGTTTCCACTACTTCCAGGATAAAGTTCTTAATTCCCTCGATCCCGTGGGACGGCTTGAACATACGAATCTGGCTCATATTTTCACTTCCGAAGCCCTTGGGGCCAACGGTTATCTTTACGTTTTCGCCTGGAACAATCTCCGTATAAATCATGGCCGGTGTATTGTCTCCTGTATTTCCACGGCGAACCGGATCCTTTACAACGGATTTTCTAAGATATCCTTTGTCATATCCGCGGCGCACACCTTCGTTGATGGCATCCGTCAGATCTCCACCCGTAAAATGCACGTCCTGTCCAATCTCCAGGAACACGCAGGCCATACCGGTATCCTGACAAATGGGAACGTTTTCCCGATCGGCAATTTCAAAGTTCTCTATGATGTTGTCCAGAACGCCCCTGGCAATCTCTCCGTCCTCGCAGGCACGGCAGTCCTGAATGGCACATTTGACATCCTTCGGCAGATGGTTATTGGCTTCGATACAAAGCTCTTCGATCACATCCGTCAGCCGACTTACTTCTATTTCACGCATCGAATGACCTCCTTCCTTTTTATCTCTCGTGGCGGGCATATTTCGGCAGAAGACGCGGGGATACGTCGCCAGTGTGAAGGCCGGCTTCTTCCAGTTCTTTTGCATATGCTTCCACGTGATCCAGATTCATGGTTCCCAGTTCCACTTCTTTTGCTTTCGCAGCCGCAGCTTTTCCTGCATTTCTGCCGAATACGATGATATCCAGCAGAGAGTTGCCCATCAGACGGTTTCTTCCGTGGATTCCTCCCACTGCTTCTCCCGCTACCAGAAGGTTCGGGATTGCGTTCGTAAATCCATCTGCGTTGATTTCCAGTCCGCCGTTCTGATAATGAAGGGTCGGGTAAATCAAAATCGGCACTTTTCTCATATCGATTCCATAGTTCATGTACATACGGAACATAGCGGGAATTCTCTTTTCAATGGTGCCCTCGCCTCCGAGAATCTCAATCATCGGGGTATCCAGCCATACGCCCTGCTGTCCGCCCGGCACATCGACGCCGCGGCCTTCCTTACACTCGCGGATAACGCCGGAAGCATTCACGTCACGGGTCTCCAGCGGATGGATGTAAGCTTCTCCGTTGGCATTTACCAGCTGCGCTCCCACGGAACGTACCTTTTCTGTTACCAGAGCGCCCAGAATCTGGGACGGGTAAACCGCTCCCGTCGGATGATACTGAATGGAATCCTGATACAGAAGCGGCGCACCGGCTCTGTAGCCCAGGATCAGTCCGTCCGCCGTCGCTCCGTAGTGGTTGGAAGTCGGGAATCCCTGATAATGCATTCTTCCCGCTCCGCCCGTTGCGATGACAACGGTTTTCGCTTTCGCAACAGAGTAATCTCCGGTCTCCATGTTCAGAAGAACAGCTCCCGCAACCTGGCCTTTATCATCCTTAATCAGCTCTACCGCAGCGGTAAATTCTACAACTGGAATACCCAGGTTCAGCACTTCATCTCTTACGGTACGCATGATTTCCGCACCGGAATAATCCTTTGCCGCATGCATTCTCTTTCTGGATGTTCCGCCGCCATGAGTGGTAATCATGGTTCCGTCTGCATCCTTGTCGAATTCCACACCCAGCTCATTCAGCCATTTAATTGCGTCCGGAGCTTCCATAACCAGCTTCTTAACCAGTTCCGGTTTTGCCGCAAAATGTCCGCCGCCAAAGCAGTCCAGATAATGCTGAACGGGAGAATCATTTTCTTTATCAGCAGCCTGAATACCGCCTTCCGCCATCATGGTGTTGGCGTCACCGATACGAAGCTTGGTTACAATCATGACATTCGCGCCTGCGTTGTGCGCCTCGATGGCACAGGAAGAGCCCGCACCGCCGCCGCCGATGACAAGCACATCCACGTCATAATCCACTTTGCCAAGATCAATGTGTTCCCCGTAAATACGGCTATTGGAGTGAAGCATCGCTGCCAATTCCAGCGGGGCTTTCTGTCCTTTGTTCTGGCCAACCTTGATCTCTTCAAAAGCTTCTGGTCTGTAGTCCGGATGAAATTCTTTCAAGAGGGCATCTTTTTCATCTGCAGTCAGACGTCTCGGCTCTGTCGCCATACGTTCTGCTCTGGTAGCCTCCACCTTCTTAACGGATTCCATCATATTTTCCGGATATGGTGTATACATATTCTGCCCTCCTTATTTCTCAATGTCTCTGTTATTGTAAAGTTCCTGCATTTCGGTAATCGGTTTCTGCATAATCTGCTCAATCAGATCGTCGTATTTTCCTGCATTTACCTCTTCTACCCGTTTGGTCAGGTGCTCGCTTTCGGGAGCAATATATTTTCCTGTCAGACGTCTCGCCAGAAGGCCTACCATCGGATGGGAGATGCCCGCCGGACATCTTACGGAACAGCAGCCGCAGGCTACGCAGTCGAAGGATTCCTCCGCGCATTTCTCAAAGTCGCCTCTCTGCGCGTAGGCGATGTACTGCATAACGTTAAGATCCTGGGTGCAGGCTTTTGTACAGGCGTTGCATCCGATACAGCTGTAGATTTCCGGGTACAGTTCCATCATGATCTGCTGATTCGGACGAATCTCATTAATGTCATAGGTTCTCTTATCTGTAGGGAAGAAGGGAATGCTTGCCACATACATCCCTTCCTGAACCTGTGTCTGACATGCCAGACAGGTTTTCAGCTCGTTTTTCCCTTTGATTCTGTAGATCGTAGCACAGGCACCGCAGAAACCATGACGGCATCCGCAGCCTCTTTTCAGAGTGTAGCCGGCATATTCCATGGCTGTCATGATCGTCAGATCCGCAGGTACGGTGTATTTCTTACCGAAAAAATATACGTTTACCATATTTTCCATGCTTCAATACCATTTCCTTTCATCTTTATACCGTTTCAAAGTGCAGGCTCACGCTGCTTCGCAGCTTTCGCTTGAGGGCGTTCGCCCTATCCTCCTGCACTATTAAATGTCTTTGATGCCCACGGATTGCTGCGCATTTCATGCTCCCGCAATCCTAAAAACATTCAAAATCCGCCCTATCGGGCTACTTTTTCATGTTTTGGCGGGTCCCAAAGTCATGCTTTTTCATGCAAGCATGAAAAGCCTGACCTTTTGACCCTGGCATCAAATCAATACTCGTTCGGCAGTTCGTTCAGTTCATCACAGCGGAATACCGGTCCGTCTTTGCAGACATACTTGGAGCCTACGTTGCAGCGGCCGCATTTGCCGATACCGCATTTCATACGCAGCTCCAGAGTGGTGTACACCTGCTCGGTGGAGAATCCCAGCTCCTGCAGTCCCGCCAGTGTAAATTTGATCATGATCGGCGGTCCGCAAATCAGCGCTGTTTTGTTCACGTCAAACCCCAGTTCTTTTACATAATTCGGAACAAATCCCACATGGCCGTCCCAGCCTTCCTGCTCACGGTCAATGGTCAGATGGACATTGACGTTTTCCGCTTTCATCCAGACTTCCTGGATTTCTTTTAACTGTACCAGGTCGTCAGCGGAACGGGAGCCGTATACGATATCTACCGTTCCGTAATCTGCCCGGTTATCCAGAACATAATTGATAACCGAACGAAGCGGCGCAAGTCCGATACCTCCGGCGATGAACAGAAGGTCTTTGCCCTTTAATTTATCCTCTACCGGGAAATGGTTTCCGTACGGTCCGCGGACAGTGATCTCATCTCCTACCTGCAGGCTGTGCAGGTAATCTGTCAGCATACCGCACTTTTTAATACTGAATTCCTGATATTCCTTATTGGTCGGGGACGAGGTTATGGAGAACATTCCCTCGCTGATGCCCGGCGCACAAAGCATGGCGCACTGCCCCGGCATATGCTCGAACAGTTTTCCGCCGTCCGGCGCGTTGACGCGGAAGGTTTTTACATCCGGCGTTTCCTCGCGGATATCCGTAATCACACCTACCTTCGGAATCAAGGTATCCAGGGTGTAATTGGTATGACAGGTACATTCACTCATGCGTTTTCACCTCCCTGATTCGCAAAGGCTTTGATGACTTTCACGATATTCAGCGACTGCGGACATTTTTCCACACAGCGGCCGCAGCCCACACAGGAAAACATGCCGTCGTTGTTTGCCGGGAAATACACCAGCTTGTGCATGAATCTCTGGCGGTATCTCTGCATCTGGCTGGTACGGTTGTTGCCGTGAGCCATCATGGTAAAGTCAGAGTACATGCAGGAATCCCAGCAGCGGTAGCGCGAAACGCCGTGTCCCGTATCGTAATCTTTGATATCATAACACTGGCAGGTCGGACACACGAAGGTACAGGTGCCGCAGGCCAGACATGGTTTATGCAGTTCCTCCCAGAGCGGGGAGTTGAATTTGGCATCGAGAGCGTCGCCGCCCCAGCCTTCCAGTGAAAGAGCCATATAGGGAAGCTGCTCTGTGATGCTGTGGATGGTCGCTTTCTCCGCTTCCACTTTTTCATCCATGGCCGCATCCTCCGTCAGCAGCTCTTTGACTGTCTCTGTCAGCGCCTCGCCCTTCTCTGTCAGCGCTTTCCAGCAAAGCTGGCCGTCCACCATCCAGGTTGCGACGTCCGCCTTCGGATCCGCGCAGTCGATGCCGAACACCTTGCAGAAGCAGGTTTCCTCCGGCTCATGGCAGGCCATAGCCACGATGGTTCCATGCTCTCTTCTGGCACGATAAAAGGTATCGACCGGTTCTGCCAAAAAGACTTTATCCAGTACTTCCACACCCTGCACATCGCAGGCTTTCATACCGAATACCACAAATTTCTGTTCTTTCAGCGCTTCCGGTTCGACAGAAAGCTTCTTTCCGGTTCTTTTTACGGTATACAGATTTTCACTCTGCGGAAAAAATGCATCCTTGGGAGATTTGACGGTTTTTAAAACGTCCAGATTGACGTCGGCATCCTCCGTCCAAACCCCGTAATTCACCTGGCCGCAATTCTCGATGGGCAGGTATAATTCCTGACTCTCGGCAATCTTCTGGAATAATGCCGACAGATTTTCTTTCGCTATCTTATACATACATTATCCCCTTTCTGCCACGATACCCGGCTCTACGTCCTCAAACGTATAGCTGGTCAGCGGTCCTTTCTCTACCACTTCTTCTCCTGCCTGATACTCTCCGTAAAATTCATCGATATCTTTGATGAACTTGCGGTTGAACAGATGAAGCGGAATGCCCTGCGGACATACGCGGCTGCATTCGCCGCAGTCGGTACATCTTCCTGCCACATGGAAAGCACGAATGATATGGAACATTTTTTCTTCAAAAGAATCCACGTTGGCTTTCTGCGCGCTGTCAAACTTGGTGCTGTCAAAGACGCATTTGCGGCAGCTACAGGCCGGACAGGCATTTCTGCAGGCATTACAGCGGATACATTTGCTTAATTCCTTCTGGAAATAAGCAAATTTTTCTTCCGGACTCATGGCCTCGATACGCTCCACCTCCGCAAAACGTTCTGCATCCTGAGTATCTTTGGACTCGCCGATGATTTCGTCATAGATTTTATGCTCTTTCCCCTTGCACACATGGCACCTTTCCAGCATAGCGTCCGCGTATTTGCAGGTTTTTTCGCCGTAGATGGTCTGGATGGTCAGTGTTTCGCAGTCATCCGTCATCTCCGCGCCGCTGATGCTCTTGATTCCCTTGATGCCCATTTTTCTCATGCGCTCGATATCCAGCTTGCCCTTGCAGCCCACGCCCACGATATACGCTTTCTCGCGGTCTATGCGGTGCTCTGACAAAAGCTGGTTGAAGCTGTAGGTATCGCAGGGTTTCAGGCAAACCATGGTTTTTCCTTCCAGCTTGCAGGCTTCAATCATGAGCTTACTCAGATTCGCTCCGCAGAAGCCGTTATATACAAAATCTTTAAAGTCTTCTTCTTTCTCGAAGTAAGCCGGTTCCGGATTGTAGGGCAGGTCTCCGGCTTTCCAGCCGAGAACGCGGGCTACCGTTCCGTCAGCCAGCAATTCCTTCGCGCGATCAATTATTGCCTGCATCTCAAATCCCCCAATCTTACATTCTTACCGAGAGAATAAATTTTTTCTACGAATTCATTCATGGTAGTAGAGAATTTCACGCCTTCCGCTGCCGATACCCATTCCACACGGGTACGTCCGTTTTCCACGCCCAGATAATCCAGCATGGAGAACAACAGCGTCATACGTCTTCTCGCGTAATAGTTACCGGTACTGTAATGGCAGTCTCCCGGGTGGCATCCGCAGAGGATCACTCCGTCCGCGCCCTTTTCAAAAGCACGCAGGATAAACATCGGATTCACACGACAGGAGCAGGGTACGCGGATAATCTTTACATCGGCAGGATAAGCCAAACGGCTGCTGCCTGCCAGATCGGCGCCTGCGTAGCTGCACCAGTTACAGCAGAACGCTACGATTTTCGGTCTGAATTCTTCCTTTGCTTCTATTGACATATTGCATCTACCTCCGCCAGAATCTGTCTGTTTGAGAATCCCTGCAGGTCCATAGCTCCGGACGGACACGTTACGGTACAAGCACCGCAGCCCTGGCACAGTGCGTTATTGACCACTGCGATACGGCGTGTCTCACGGATACCATGATCGTTGACCAGTCTGTCCTCATAGGAAATCGCTCCGTAGGGGCAGACGTTCGCGCACTGGGAACATCCGTTACACAGAAGTTCATCGGAATGCGCGGTACAGGGGTTGGTCATCAGTTTATCTTTTGCCAGAAGGCCGATTGCTTTGACAGCAGCCGCTCCCGCCTGAGATACCGTCTCCGGAATATCCTTCGGGCCCTGGCATACACCGGACAGGAAAATACCTGCGGTGGGCGATTCTACCGGACGAAGCTTCGCGTGCGCTTCTGTCAGGAAGTTGTTGGTATCGATACTTGCAGTCAGCATGGTTGCAATCTTTCTTACGTCCGGGTTCGGCTCAATTGCCGCCGCCAGAACAACCATATCCGCTTCCTTCAGAATCTGCTTGTTATCAATCAGGTCTACGCCGCGAACCAGCAGCTTGCCGCCTGGCTGCGGAATGACTTTTCCGACCTGACCTTTGATATAATTCACACCGTAATCTTCCACGGCTCTTCTGTAGAACTCGTCGAAGTTTTTACCTGGTGTACGAACGTCGATATAGAATACAGTCACATTGACGTCCGGATATTTATCGCGAATCAGCATCGCGTGTTTTGCCGTATACATACAGCAGATTTTGGAGCAATAGCTCTTTCCTCTGTTGTCTGCGCAGCGGCTTCCCACACACTGGATAAATACCATTTCCTTCGGCGCTTTGCCGTCGGAGAGTCTCTCCAGATGGCCTTTTGTCGGGCCGGCTGCATTCATGATACGCTCCAGTTCCAGAGAGGTAACGATGTCCTTGCTCTGACTGTACGCATATTCGTCATAGTTGTCCAACTTGATCATATCGAATCCGGTCGCTACAACGATTGCGCCATATTTCTCAGTAATAATCTCATCCTGTTGGTCGTACTCGATGGCTCCCGCCTGACAAACCTTTGCGCAGACGCCGCATTTTCCTGTTTTGAATTTGATGCAGTTTTCACGGTCGATGACCGGCACGTTCGGGATGGCCTGAGCAAAGGGTGTGTAAATTGCACTTCTTGTATTCAGCCCGCGGTTAAACTCGCTCGGCGTTTTCTTTGACGGACATTTTTCCTGGCAGACACCGCAGCCGGTACATTTGTCCATGTTGACGCTTCTGGCTTTCTTGCGGATGTCAACGACAAAGTCCCCTACGAATCCGGATACCTTTTCCACCTCGCTATATGTATAGATGGTAATATTTTCATGGGCGTTTGCCTCTACCATCTTCGGCGTCAGGATACATGCGGAACAGTCCAAAGTGGGGAAGGTCTTGTCAAGCTGCGACATTCTTCCGCCGATACTGGGCGTTTTCTCCACGATATCTACTTTATATCCCGCATCTGCGATATCCAGCGCAGTCTGAATCCCTGCGATACCGCCTCCGATGACCAGCGCACGTTTGGTTACACGGCTCTCGCCCGGTTTCAGCGGTGTATTCAGATTTACTTTGGCAATGGCAGCCCGCATCAGGATCACTGCTTTTTTCGTTGCCTCTTCCATGTCTTTATGAATCCAGGAGCAATGCTCACGGATGTTGGCAATCTCCACCATATACGGATTCAGCCCTGCCCTTTGTGCGGCATTTCTGAATGTGGTCTCATGCATACGCGGAGAACAGGAACATACCACGATACCCGTCAGGTTTTTCTCCTGAATTGCTGCCTGGATTTTGGCCTGTCCGGCTTCGGAACACATATACTGGTAATCTTCCGCATGGACAACGCCCGGCTCCATCAGAGCCATCTCGGCTACTTTTTTCACATCTACCGTAGCGGCAATATTGCTTCCGCAGTGGCAGACAAATACTCCTATTCTTTGCATCCGGCCTACCTCCTGTATCTTCTAAATGCGCTGACAAGCAGCTGCTGCGGTACATCCGGATCCAGAAGCTCCGGAATCTCGTTCGGGGACAGATAATCCTGATCCCTCTGGCGAACCACGATCTGTCTTGCAGCGTCGATCAGCTTACCCGGTTTGACATCTCTCGGGCAGCGCTCTACGCAGGCAAAGCAGGAGAGACATTTCCACAGAGACTTCGACTGAACCAGCGACTCAATATCTTCATTGACGACATAAGATACAAACTGATGAGGCTTGATATCCATCTCATTGTAGGATGGACAGGACGCAGAACATTTTCCGCATTTCATGCATTTTAAAGGATTTACGCCGCTGATCTCTTTGATCTGCTCGGCCTGTTTATTCACGGTACTCATGCGTTCTCCACCCCTTTCGCACATGCTTCGCAACCGGTATCTCCCCAGGTGGCGTCAACCGCATGCTTCATAAGCTCCTCCGCTTCGTCCTTCACGCCCAGCGCCTCCGCCAGAAGCTCCGTAAAGTAAACCACCGGAAGCTTTTCGTCTGTGCTTTTTTTCAGATTGTACATACACAAAGGACAGGCGGTAATGAGCATTTCCGCTCCAAAGCCTTCCGCGCTCTCCACGATGTCATGGCACAGATTCTTTGCCATTTCTTTCTCTTTCAGAGATATGTATCCGCCGCAGCACTCATTTCTATATGGATACAGAACCGGTTCCGCACCGATGGCACGGATGAAATCTTCCAGGATCTTCGGATTCTCCGGATTATCAAATCCCATAATGCTGCTCGGTCGAAGAAGCAGGCAGCCATAATAAGCGCCAATCTTTTTGCCCTTCAGCGGGTTCACTACTTTTTTCTTCAGTTCATCGAAGCCTACCACGTCGCGCAGGACTTCGAGATAGTGCAGCACACGGGTCTCGCCTGTATACGGCTCGTCAAGCTGCAGATAATTATTCGCTCTGGTTTGAATATCCTCCACATGTTTCATGTCATCATTGACACGTTTGATCACATGATGACAGGCAGAACAGACCGTTACCAGATCCTGGCCTTTTTCCCTGGCGTCGTTCAGAGCGCGCACCGAAGAAAGCTTGGTTGCGATCTCGTCGGTACCCAACGGATATACTCCGCCGCAGCACTGCCAGGTCTCAATCTCTTCCAGTTCAAATCCCAGCGCCCTTGCAGAAGCTCTGGCATAAGCGTCCAGATCTTTTGCTTTGTTTTTCAGGGTACAACCCGGATAATAGCTGTACTTCATAGAAATCTCCCTTCCTGATTTTTATTGTTATTTTTTTAACATGTCGATATGTAAAAAAACAGCCGTACGGCTGTATTTCAAAAGTCCATGTAAAAAATCGTACTGCACTTAAACCGATCTTAGCCGGTACCGCTGCAGTCCGCATCAAAAAAGAATCCTCCCGGTTATGGCGCCGTCCGAAATTCTCTTTCCTCATCTATACAAGAACCATCTATACACCGTAGATGAAACATCCTGATACATAAGCAGGTCTCCTGGCTTAGGTCATCGCCGCCTTTCCCTTCCCACAGATTACAGACATTTCCCCTAGAAGCTGTCTTTCTCCGCAGTGGCATAAAAGGAAGCTCGCATACACAGTGACGGGATCGCTCCGGATTCTCACCGGATTCCCTATTAATTCTTTACAGAAACTTATGTATGATTGTCAATTTTATCATGTATTGCTGTTAAAAAAATAACATTTAGGACATTTTACCACACTGCCCCTGATTTTACAATCTTATTTTTGCGTTTTCACAAAAATAATTACATCAAATCCCGATTTTTTATAAACATTATCACGAAAGCCGCCAGCAGGACAGGGCAGCAAAGCCAGATGGCCTTTTCCTGCAGACGCAAAGTCATCACACCCCTTGCCGCTGCCCCGGCAATAAATACGGCAATGAGGCTGAAATACAAAAGACTCGTTTTCAGAACTTCCCGCTGGCCTGTGGCCCGGTAGTTGCAGAAAAGCTCTGTGGCAATCCGCAGGTTTCCAATGCACATAGTGGTGGCATAGGAGTTCCCCATCACTTTCCGAAAGCTCTGCACCTGCATGGCGCAGACAAAGGAAACCATAATGTTGGCAAGGAGATTCCACTCCTGGGGAAGAAATCCCGTCAGAAACAGCACGATGATTTCCAGCAGAATAACAATCTGTCTCCAGTGAATCATCTGCCGCTCTTTATAACGCAGCCGTATTTTCTGGGAAAAATAGATTCCTGCTGCAAAAGCGGCCACGGGAACCAGATACCGCAGGGTCATAGGCCAATTTCCCATGGCAAGATTCTGTCCCAGCAGCGCCATATTTCCTGTCTGTGCATTCGCGAACACGCCTTCCCGGCAGTTGTAGGTGTAAGTATCCTGAAAACCTCCGGAAATACACAGCAAAATAGCCACCAAAAGAGAATCAGACATCTGCGTCTGGCCATGCACACCATCTAGATGAAAAAAGTCAAGTTTCTGTTCCCAGTTGTGAATCTTTCCTGACATTTTAATTCCCCCTCTCATCCGTAACCCTCCGAGATATTGTCATAAATTTAACATACTCTGGATTATCTTGCAAGTGCCTATACTTCTGTCAAATGAATTTTTGTGTTACTTTTTTGCGTTCTTCATAGATTTTACTTGACAGTATTCTTATAAAAGCCTATAATAAATTTGCTAAAAGATTTACTGGTTAATATTTCACTAACTATTATAGATCATGAAATGAATGCCTTTATAATCTATAATAGTTAGTGAAATTTTTTTTGACCAGTATCAGGTAATTTAAGTAGGAGGTACCAGCTATGAACAAGGGTACAGTAAAATGGTTTAATGCAGAGAAAGGCTATGGATTCATCACAGGAGAGGATGGAGCTGACGTATTTGTACATTTTTCAGCCATCCAGGGAGAAGGCTTCAAGACTCTCGAAGAAGGCCAGGCCGTTTCTTATGATCTGACTGAAGGTGCTCGCGGAATGCAGGCTTCTAATGTTGTAAAGCTTTAATCCGTCTTACCAATTTAAGAACGAACATGCCAAGCAGGCTGCGGCAGACAGGATTGTTTTATCCGGCTGCCGCAGCCTCTTTTTGCATTATATTGTAATATAGGCGCCGTTGGCAGATTTCAGCGGAGGAACGGGTATTTTTCTCTTTAAAAAGTCCCGGCCCACTCTGCCAGAGACGCCGGATCCTGACGGCCGTTCAAAAGCCTTCCTTCCAGAATCCTGGCCCCAGGGCAGGAGGTCTGAAGACTTTTTGCCGTATCTCCTAGTCCGCTGCCTCCGGAGGTGGCAAAGGGCACGATGGTTTTCCCTTTAAAATCATAGCTTTCAAGAAATGTCTGTATAATCCTGGGGGCTGTATACCACCAGATTGGAAATCCCACGAATATTACATCGTATTCTTTCATATTGGCTGCCCTCCCGGCAATGTCCGGCCTGGCTGCCGGATCCTTCATCTCCAGGGTGCTCCGGCTTTTTTTGTCCATCCAGTCCAGATCCTTCCTGGTATAAGGGATCGCCGGCTGTATCTTAAAAAGATCAGCCCCCGCTGCACTGGCAAGGTTTTCAGCCACCTCTTCCGTAACGCCGCTGCAGGAAAAATAAGCTACCAGCTTTTTCGTCTCACTCATCTTTTCATTCCCCTTCCTTTGTCAGTCTCGAAAAGTATTCTCAGTTATTTATAGAATACAACTTGGAGTACAGGCTAAGTCAAGAGTTTTCCCACAGTATTTTCAGATCTGCCGTCAAAAAAAGGATGTTAAAGCCCCAAAAACGAGCCTTAACATCCTTCCTTAAACGTTATGTAAATCAGAAGAGCTTAGATTGCAGCCAGCTTTCTCCCAAGCCCTCTGCATGCCTCTTCTGCCTCATCATCCGGCGCTTCATTGCAGATGACCCCTTCAGAGTCCACAACAGCAGCCCCGGCCTTCTGCATCCGCTCTGCCCAGTTTCTCATCCATTCTCCATCGCCCCATCCATAAGACCCAAACAAGCCGATGGTTTTTCCGCTGACTTTTTTCTCAAGCTCAGCCACAAAAGGCTCCACAATGGTCTCTTCCAGCTCTTCATCTCCCATAGAGGGGCACCCAAGGGCAAAAACAGCCTGCTCTGACAGTTCTTCCACAGTAATATCTTCGATGGAAACTACTTTGGCAGTTTTTCCGGCTTCCTCCACGCCTTTTCCAACCATCTCTGCCATAGCCTCTGTGTTTCCTGTACCGCTCCAAAACGCTACAATAATCTGATCCATTTTCTTTTTTCCTCCTGCTATATTTAAAATTTTTATGCCTGTATGTTCTCTCTGCAGACACGGCAGATGTCCGAAAGTTCCGCTCCCTGCCTGCAAAGCTGCAGAACAGCCTGCTTTGCGTACTGATACAGTTCAAAAATGGCCTGTGCGTAATCCACATCATCGTAAACCTTCCAGTAGCCGGAAAGCTTAAAATCTCTGCCTTCATGCTCAATGAATCCCAAAACGTCCTTCAAGGGATACCCAAGCAGCAGCCCCATTTCATGGGGAAAACCGTCTCTTCCCTCTTTGTATCCTGCAAAACGGCTTCTGAACTGCAGCAGCATTCCTGCGAGACTTAAGCTCCTCTCATATCCCTGGCTTAGAAGAAAGCTTTCATTCTGCGGATCTCCCATGACCGCCTTTACCTTTGCAGGCTCAAACAGCAGCCAGTAATCTTTTCTCTGGGAAGTGTACAAAAGACATCTGGCCAGCCGGGTTCCCTTTAACTCCCAGCCAAGCAGTTCTTCGTGGCCTTTTTCCATAATCAGCAGATTGGACGGTTTCACTCCCGCCAGTACAGGAGCGCATTGCCGCCCCACAGCAAACCTGACTCCCTCGGTTCCCATCGCCCTCACCTCCGTCATCTTTGATCCTTCACCATGACCTTGCACCCACAGTTCAAGACTCGCTTGCCAGTAATTCCTTTCCGAATCTCTGCGCATTATAGTCTCTGCCGTCTGCACCGGAATTATGCGCATACGCTGCAATGTGCCCTTAACAGTTCCTGGAGAGCGGCAGCACTGCTGCTGTGGCAGCGCAGCACAGGAATATTATTCCTTTTAGCTTCCTGAAGCGTACTTCTTACCATTTTATGGGAGACCGTATTTGTAAATAGAATAAAGAAATCAGGGCATCCCAGCTTCTTCCGGATCGCTCCGCTTTCCTTCGCAAAAACCTTAGCCTTGCATCCGTGTTTTTTGCAGATTCCTTCATACTGACAAACCATACATTCATTTCCTCCAATGATAACAACGCTCATAGAATCCCTCCCGCCCTTGCTTTTAGTTAGATCCTTCTAACTTCATATGTAAAAAGAATCGGCCCTTCGCCGAAAAAGTTAGTTTATGCTAACTAATATAGCATTCTATCCGCCCTTTGTCAAGACGCAGATAGAAATACCGGCTGCTCAGGGGCCGGACTGTGAACAACGCATCTGCATCCTAGCCTGGCTGAAAGCTTCCAAAATAATTCCTCTGGCTCTTTTCGCCTTGTCCTCATCCAGGCTCTCTACTCCTGACAGCGGATAAGGCAGGTTCATCTTCTCATACTTGGCAGTCCCCATAGTATGGTAGGGAAGAACCTCAAGCCCTTTCAGGTTCCCAAAGCCCGCCAGCATCCTTCCCAGACGGCGCAGGTGTTCTGCCTCATCGGTAATTCCCGGCACTACAACATGGCGGACTACCATGGGAATATCTGCACGCTCCAGCGCCCTGGCAAACTCCAAAATATGCTTCTGGCTCTGGCTGGTAAGCTTTTTATGCTCTTCCTCGCTGCTGTGCTTGATATCTAAGAGCACAAGATCCAGAACCTGAAACAGCTTCTCAAATTCCTCCTGCCGTTCCCGCCCGTACAGAATCCCGGAGGTATCCAGGCAGGTATGGATGCCTTCTTTTTTGGCCGCTCCAAATAGAGCCGTGAGAAAGGGAAGCTGCATCAGAGGTTCTCCCCCTGTGGCAGTGATTCCTCCCGACTTGTAAAAAGCCGCATTCCTTCTGTAGTCGTTTAAAAGCTCCTCCACGGTCCGTTCCGTGCCCGCCCCCATTTTCCAGGTATCAGGATTGTGGCAGTACAGGCACCGCATGGGGCAGCCCTGGAAAAAGACAACAAAACGAACCCCGGGACCATCAACGGTCCCGAAGCTCTCTGTAGAATGAATTTGTCCCCTCAGGCTGCAGTCCTCTCCCATTTCCTACATTTCCTTGTGGAAGGTCCTGGAGATTACCTCGTCCTGCTGCTCCTTAGTGAGCTTATTAAAGTTGACAGCATAGCCTGATACACGTACCGTAAGCTGCGGATATTTCTCCGGATGAGCCTGGGCATCCAGCAGAGTCTCCCTTGTAAAAACATTCACATTCAGATGATGGCCTCCTTTTTCCGCATAGCCATCCAAAAGATTTACCAGGTTGTCAATCTGTGCATCGCTGATATTCATATTTAAAGTCCTCCTGTCTATTTGAAATTCATTCTGGGTGCGTCATTATTCCTCCCCTTCCATGGTCAGGTTCGGCTCGCAGCAGGCGCAGTCCGGTTCCAGGGAGAAGCTCAGATCGTCCAGACTCAGGGAATCCAGCATAACCACATCCTCTTTTCCCAGCGCTCCAGGGATAATGGAAAAGGTGTTGGAAATCCCGTCCTGTGCCTCCTTGAAAGGAAGCTTGGCCACAGAACTTAAAGATGCCACCGCCCCATGGCTATCTCTTCCGTGCATAGGGTTGGCGCCGGGAGCAAAAGGCTCTCCCGCTTTTCTTCCATCCGGCGTGGCCCCAGTATTTTTTCCATAAACCACGTTGGAGGTGATCGTCAGGATAGACGTAGTGGGAATACCGCCTCTGTAGGTCTGAGTAGTACCCACATAGTGCATAAAATCTTTTACAATCTTGTAGGCAATCTCATCTGCACGGTCGTCATCATTTCCATATTTGGGATAATCGCCCTCAACTTCAAAATCCACCACAATGCCGTTCTCGTCACGGATCGTCTTTACCTTGGCGTATTTAATGGCAGAAAGTGAGTCCGTGATCACAGACAGGCCTGCAATACCTGTGGCAAACCATCTCGTCACGTTCTTGTCATGGAGGGCCATCTGTATCCGCTCATAGCAGTACTTGTCATGCATATAATGAATAATATTCAGGGCATTTACATAGACATGGGACAGCCAGCGGCTCATGTCATTGTAGCGTTCCATCACCTCGTCATAATCCAGGTATTCCGAAGTAATGGGACGGTATTTGGGACCTACCTGTTTCTTGGTAATCTCATCCACACCGCCGTTGATGGCATAGAGCAGACATTTGGCCAGGTTCGCCCTAGCTCCGAAAAACTGCATTTCTTTTCCCACTCTCATGGAGGACACGCAGCAGGCAATGGCGTAATCGTCTCCATGGGTCACCCGCATAAGATCATCGTTCTCATACTGAATGGAAGAAGAGGCAATGGAGGTCCTGGCGCAGAACCTCTTAAAATTCCTTGGCAGCCTTACGGACCACAGAACCGTCAGATTCGGCTCCGGCGCAGGCCCCAGGTTCGTAAGGGTATGCAGATAACGGTAGGACATTTTTGTAACCATACTCCTTCCGTCGATCCCCATACCGCCGATGGATTCCGTCACCCAGGTAGGGTCTCCTGAGAAAAGAGCGTTGTATTCCGGGGTTCTGGCAAATTTCACAAGACGCAGCTTCATGACAAAGTGATCCACGAACTCCTGAATCTGCGCCTCGGTAAAGGTTCCATCTCTCAGATCTCTCTCAGCATAAATATCCAGGAAGGTGGATGTACGCCCCAGAGACATTGCCGCCCCGTTCTGCTCCTTGATGGCTGCCAGGTAGCCGAAATACAGCCACTGGATCGCCTCCTGTACGTTCCTGGCAGGCCCGGAAATATCATATCCATAAATCTTTCCCAGTTGTTTCAGCTCTTTCAGAGCTTTAATCTGCTCGGAAAGCTCTTCTCTGGTACGGATGACATCTTCATACATATTGCTTCGTGTCCCGGCCTTCTGCTCTTCCTTGTCCTCAATCAGCCGATCCACTCCGTACAGGGCTACCCGCCTGTAATCTCCGATAATTCTTCCCCGCCCATACGCATCGGGAAGACCTGTAATAATATGGCTGGAACGGCAGTTTCGCATTTCCGGGGAATATGCGTCAAATACACCGTCATTGTGGGTCTTGCGATATTTTGTGTAAAACTCCACGATTTCCGGGTCTACATGATACCCGTTTTCCTCGCACGCCTTTATGGCCATGCGGATTCCCCCGTTTGGCTGAAGCGCCCGCTTAAAAGGCTTGTCTGTCTGAAAGCCTACGATCTTTTCCTTATCTTTGTTCAGATATCCGGGGCCATGGGAAGTAATGGTGGAAATAATGTGAGTATCCATATCCAGGACGCCGCCTTTTTTCCTCTCTTCCTCAGACAGCTTCAATGCCTGTTCCCACAATTCCCTGGTAGCCTCCGTGGGACCCTCCAGAAAGCTCTCGTCCCCCTCGTATGGCGTGTAATTCTTCTGAATGAAATCCCGCACGTTAATCTCTTTTTCCCAGACTCCTCCTCTGAATGAAGCCCATTCCTGTCTCATAGACATCCTCCTTACTTTTAGTTAGCTCCACATAACCTCCTTATGCCTACAATATAAAGTATTGTGCCCTATCCGTCAAGAAAGATCCGGGTAAATATTGTATAATTTTCTGCACAATCTTATCCCATACAAAAACCGCATGGGTTTTCTCTTATTCCCATGCGGCTGCTGTATAAGTCCATTCTAAAAGCACATTTTCCTGATGTACGTTTAGTTTCCACATTCAATACTGATCTCATTAAACATAGAGAGTACATCCTCCACCTGGAGCTTTTTCTTCTCTTCGCCCCTCTTGTCCAAGATTACCTTTCCCTGATGCATCATCAAAATCCGGCTGCCATATTCGATGGCGTAGCGGAGATTATGGGTCACCATAATAGAGGTCAGCTTCTTTTCCCGGACAATCTGATCGGTCAGCTTCATATTAATCTCTGCTGTCTTCGGGTCCAGGGCCGCCGTATGTTCATCCAGAATCAGAAAGTCCACCGGCGTCATAGTCGCCATGAGAAGAGCCAGGGCCTGCCGCTGTCCTCCTGAGAGGGATCCCACTCGGATGTCCAGCTTATCCTCCAGATGAAGATTCAAAGCAGAAAGAAGTTCTCTATAAGCGCTGCGTTTTTTCCTGTCCACTCCCCTGGTCAGGTTGTAGGGGCGCCCCTTATTCTCAGCCAGAGAAAGGTTTTCCAGAATCGTCATAGAAGGGCATGTCCCCAGTGCCGGATTCTGGAATACCCTTCCGATGCTGCCCATTCTCTTATATTCCTTCTGATTGGTGATATCCTTGCCGTTCATCAGAATCTGTCCAGAGTCCACCAAAATGCTGCCGCAGATAATATTCAGCAGTGAGGTTTTTCCGGAACCATTGCTGCCTACCACAGCCACAAATTCCCCATCGTCAATGTGAAGGTTAAAATCCTGAAAGAGGCACATCTCATTTACCGTTCCCGGATTGTAATATTTATGAATTCCCTTTAAATCAAGCATTGACCTTCACCTTCCTTTTCCTCTCTGTCCCCAGAACCAGGATCAGTAAAAACAGTACAGCCGTAACCACCTTCATATAAGTGGAGGGAAGTCCCAGGCTGATAGCCAAGGCCACGCACCCTTTATAAATGACAGATCCGATCACCACGCTGGAAGTCACCCGCAGCACCGTAACCTTCCGAAACAGGCTGGTACCGATAATGACGCTGGCAAGTCCGATTACCACCGTTCCGGTTCCCATGCTCACGTCAAAGTACCGCTGCTGCTGAGCAAAAATACATCCTCCCAGGGAAACCAGGCCATTGGCTACCGCCAGCCCAACAATCTTCACAAACCCTTTATCTACATGCAGAGAGGTGACAAGCCTGTCGTTGTCTCCCACTGCCCGGAGCATCATCCCAGACTTTGTCCTGAGATACCAGTCCAGAAGATATTTGCTGATCAACATAATCACCGCAATAATAATCACCTTGTCGAAGTCTTCTAAAAATGCGGGACAGTACTTTTTCACAAAATCATTTTCAAAAATCGTGGTCTTATTATAGATGGGGAGATTCGCCCGGCCTGCCACGGCCAGGTTTATGGAATAAAGCCCCGTCATCATAATAATTCCAGAAAGGAGATCCCTGACCTTCAGCTTTACATGAATCAGACCGGTACAGATCCCTACTAAAACCCCTGCCCCAAAGGATACCGGAAGGGTCAGAAGAGGATTCATATCCCGGCTGATCATAACAGCCGTAATGGCAGCTCCCATAGGGAAGCTGCCATCCACGGTAAGGTCCGGGAAATCTAGGATTTTATATGTGATATATACGCCCAGGGCCATAATCGCATAGATCATTCCCTGCTCCAGAACACTTAATAGCAAAACCATAAAACGACTCCTACTCTACCGTAATCTCAGCGAACACTTCTGCCGCATCCGCAATATACTCTTCATCCAACTCAAAGCCAATTCCCTCTGCCGCCGCTGTATTCACATACAGGCTTGCGCCGGAGCATACCTGATACTCCAGGTCTGAAGCCGCCGCTTCTCCTTTGAGCACTTGAGCCGCCATAGCACCTGTCTGCTTCCCAAGCTCTATATAATCAATCCCCATGGAAGCCATGCATCCGTTCTTTACCTGCTCCACCTCAGATCCAAATACAGGAATTCCTGCTTCATTGGCTGCTGCCAGCACCGTCTGCAAAGCCGACACCACCGTATTGTCCGTAAGATTGTTGATACAGTCTACCTTTCCCGCCAGATCCGCAGCCGCCATCTCTATATCGGCAATGGTATTGATCCCGGATTCAACGATCTCAAATCCGTACTCCCCTGCCGCCTGCTTATACTGCTCAATGGTGCTGAGAGAATTGGCCTCGCTGGTGGTATAGAGAATCCCGATGCTCTCGGCATCCGGCATAAGGGCACGGATCATCTGAAGCTGCTCCTCCACCGGAAGCTGATCCGCTGTTCCCGTAATATTTCCCACGGAAGTCCCATCTTCATTTGCAAGTCCCGCCCCTACCGGGTCGGACACTGCGGTGTAAATCACCGGGATATCCGCCTCCATGCAGCTATTGTAAGCGCTCATGGCGCTTGGGGTGGCAATGGCACAGATCATATCTACCCCCTGGGAGACAAAGCTGTCGGAAATCGTACTGGCCGTGCCCGTGTCAGACTGGGCATTCTCGAAAATCACTTCCAGATTTACCCCTTCTTCAATACCTGCTTCTTTTAATCCCTCCAGGAAACCTTCCCGGCAGTTATCCAAAGAGCCATGCTCCGCAAACTGTGAGATACCAATGGTATAAGAATCTTCCTCCGCCATAGCTGGGACAGAAACCAGGGATCCCATCATACATCCTGTTAAAACGGCTGCTAATAACATGTTTCTCTTTTTCATAATGATTCTCCTTTCCTGAAGGCAGATGAGGGTCAAGAATTCGGGACTTTAAAAAGAATCCCGCAGCGCAATCCATGCGGAGCTTTTACTCTGTAGGAACGAAGTTTCCTAAACAAAGAACAAAAGTGCGCATCGCCGCGCGAAGCGCTTTTTATGATATAGGAAAGTGAGAACTTTCCTATATCATAAAAAACCGCCCCAGGCTCTCTGCCTGAGACGGTAATAAAATCTTATTATCGCGGTACCACTCAACTTGACGAAATGTCCACTCTGCCATGTACAATAAAATAAATTAAATTATACACTCCGGATTCATAACGGCTCCGGTTCCCGTCAGCGCCTACTGAGGATTCCCCGTTCAGGCTGCCCTCGAAAGTCCATTCAGCAAACCATTCAATACTGCCTTCCCACCGCCGGCAGCTCTCTGTGATCTCCTGTGTCAGCTTACTACTCTTTCTCATCGGTTTCGCTTTATTCCACTAAAGCATACCATTGATCTTTTTATTTGTCAATGGAAATTTTAGGATTCCATTATTTTATTTTTATCTTGATCGTGGCTTTCTTGCCGCTGCCGTCTTTAGCCTTGGCCGTGATGGCAACCGTTTTTCCCTTTCCCGCTGCCTTAGCCGTCACCACGCCCTTGGAAGATACCGTGGCGTATTTTTTGTTGCTGCTGCTCCACTGAAGCGCCTTGCTTCCGCCCTTCCCTACTTTTACCGTGGCTTTTATGGTGGTTTTTTTGCCAGCCTTCAGGGTTTTTGAACCCTTCAGCGTGATCTTGCTCACTGCCCCTTTGATCTTGACCTTAAAAGTGGCCTTCTTGCCGCTGCCATCCTTGGCCCTGGCCGTGATAGTAACCGTCTTGCCAGCTCCCGCTGCCTTGGCCGTCACCACGCCCTTGGAGGACACTGTGGCATATTTTTTGTTGCCGGAGCTCCAGGTTACCGCCTTGTTGGAGGCATTAGAGGGAGACACGGATGCTTTCAGGGTGATTTTCTTTCCCGCAAGCACACTGGTCTTTCCTTTGATCTTTAAAGCTTTTACTTTTACTGCCTTGGTAATCTTAACCTTAAACGTGGCTTTTTTGCCGCTGCCATCCTTGGCCTTGGCCGTGATAGTAACCGTCTTGCCAGCTCCCGCCGCCTTGGCCGTCACCACGCCCTTGGAAGACACCGTGGCATATTTTGTATTGCTGGAACTCCAGGTCACCGCTTTATTGGCAGCGTTGGAGGGAGACACAGATGCCGTCAACGTAATCTTTTTCCCTGGGGCTACGCTGGTCTTTCCTTTGATCTTCACGCTGCTTACCTTTACAGTGGGCTTGACAAGCTGTTCTCTCTCCGAATATCCGCAGACCGTACATTTGCGGGTCCGATAGGACTTGTCGCTGCTGTAGGTCCACGCACCCATCACGTGATCCCCGTATGAATAGGATCTCTGCCCGCACCTGGTACAGGTACCCTCGCTGCGGCAGCTCGCACCCGCATAGTTATGTCCGTAGGCTTTCGTCAGAACTACACCGCAGACTTTGCAGCGGCTGTCTTTGGTGCAGGTGGCAGCCGAAGCGGGCTGATGGCCGGCCGGCGGAATCGATTTGCCGCATTTTGTGCAGGCAGTATACTCTGTACAGGATACACTTCCGCTGTGGCCGCTCTTAGCTTCCAAAACCTGTCTGCACACTGTACATTTTATATCCTTCTCACAGTTCGTCCCTGCTTCTGGATTATGGGCGATTGAAACCTGCGTCGCAAAAGAACGTGTGCCGCAGGTCAAAGTAAGGGTCTGGCTGCTTCCGCACTTTTGCCCATATAAAGTAGCCCCTACGACACTGGAACAAATTCCAATCGTAAAGCTTCCGTCCGACTTCCAGGTCAAGCCCGGGGAGCTGGCATACAGCGTAAGGAATCTCCGGCTTGCGATGGCAGTATTGCGGTTCAAAACAACCACGCCCTTCCCAGCTCCTCCTGCCGTCAGCTTTACCACCGCATCGGCGGAGAAAGAAGTACTGGATTCCTGCACGTAAAGCTCCAGTACAGAGGGCCGCGCTTTTACTGCAATAGCTTTATTGGCATACCCAGAAAGAACACTGCCGCTTCCCCCCGATCCGCTTCTAAAAAGCTGTACCCCATACCATGCGCCATTGGCATAGAAACAGCCAACACCGATCTGCGACACACTGTCATTTAAAATATTCGCCCGGTGGCCTGGCGAGTTCATCCAGCCGTTCATAGCGCTTGCCGCACTCGTAAATCCCACACTAATGTTCTCTGCCCTGGTCCCTGACGTTCCCATAATATCCAGCCCTCTGGTCCCGTCCGGCCTGGTATGGGAAAAGTACAGCGCACTCTCCATAGCACGGATCATGGCTAAATTCTGAAGGTCCCCGGTCTGGGTAAGAGTACTCAGTCCCGCAGCCGACCGCTCCTGGTTGACTATATTTACGATCTCATTTGCCATGTCATAATCCAGACCGCCCCCATAGTGCAGCTCAACAGTTTCCTCCGCAAAGGCCACATTGCCCCACCAAAGGCTCAGCACAAGAACCAGCAGCGGCAGCACAAACCGACCCCAGGTACGGCCTTCTCTTTGTTCCATAACTCTTTTCATCACTCATCCCTCCGCCCGTAGTCTAATCTCCTTATTGTTTTATTCTATCATAAATAACCTGATTTTTCCATTGCCAATCCAATCAATCGATCTGTTTGGTCAGCCATAAACAAAGGAATATTTAAGACATCATCATCCAGCTTCAAATTATCCAAAGAAAACCGTACACGGAGTTTTACTTGATTCGGAAACCGCTCTTTAAATTTCTTCAGACTTCTGCTGGTTCTGTTTGCCTCCGACTTAACTTCTACAGGAAAAATGTCATTCTCCCGCTGAATAAGGAAATCAACTTCGTAAGGAGGATTATTCTGGCTCCAATAACGGGGAACCACTTCAAGCTGAGTGAGCAAGGTCTGAAGCACAAAGTTCTCAGTCAGTGCGTCCTTGAATTCAGTAAACAGGCGATTCCCCTCACCAAAGGCAGTGGGCGCCAACTGTGCCAGACGGCGCAGCAGTCCTACATCTACCAGATAAATCTTAAACGCTGACAAGGCATCGTAGGCTGCCACCGGCAAGCCTGGAGCTGTACTGCGGTAGATCTTATGCACCAATCGGGCATCTACCAGCCATTGCAAAGCATCCTCATATTCCCGGGCCCTTGCGCCCTCTTTGACAACCTTATAAAGAAACTTCTTATTCTTCCGGGCCAGTTGGGACGGTATAGACTTCCAGATCATAGAGATCTTGGGAAACTCACTGAGATTGGGATGCTTGGCAAAGTCCCGCTCATAAGCGTTAATGATCCCGGACAAGGCCCCCTGCATGGCTGAGATATCCCGTGCTTCTGTCCACATAAGTACAGATTCCGGCATACCTCCGGTTACATAATACATCTTCAATTTTTCATAAAGCGGATTGAAAAAGACATCTGGAATCGGTTTAATGGCATCTATACTCTCCAAATATCCGGCAAGATTTCCATCGCCGTTAGCCATCAGAAATTCAGTAAATGTCATAGGATCAATCTGCATAAAATTAACCTTACCCATCGGAAAGGAGGACGGCTTTGCCAGGGCAATTCCCAGCAGAGAGCCCGCACAAGCAATATGGTACTGCGGTGCATTCTCACAGAAATATTTCA
>DVGR01000060.1 GCA_018712605.1 Candidatus Choladousia intestinigallinarum | reverse complement strand
GGAAAATGGGCTGTGGGGGATATGATCCCTTCAGAAAACCAAATTGCCGGTACCTATTGTGTGAGCAGGAATACGGCACAGAAAGCAATAGAAGAGTTAGTACAGGAAGGCCTTTTGGTGCGCAGGCAGGGCATAGGCACCTTTGTGGCCCCGCCCAAGATTGAACAAAGCCTGATGAAATTTTATTCTTTTTCTAAAGCTATGGAAAGTAAAGGAGTATCTACTTCAGTAAAGGTTATTTCTATGACAAGAGAGCCAGCAAGCCAAAGCCAGGCAAAATATCTTGGGATAAAAACCGGGGAAGAAGTTTACGTTTTAAAGCGAATCAGATATGCGGATAAGGTTCCTATTATGGTTGACACCTCCAGAATTCCCATTGTTTTAGCACCAGGATTAGACCGAGTTAATTTTGAAGAGAATTCTTTATATAATATATTGGAAACTAAGTATAAAATATACATAACTAGAGCGAAGGAGATTTTTGAGCCTGTTGTAATCAGACAGGAGGAAAGCAGTTATTTGGAAGTAGACGAGGGAAGTCCGGCAATTATGCTTGACAGAATTGCATATACGAACGCAGAGCTTCCGGTGGAATTTTGCAGAAGCATTATTCCAGGTGATAAATGCAGATTTTATACAGAATTAAGATAATATTGTGAGGCACCTTGGAGACAATAGAAAAGGGGCTGTTTGTGGAGCTGGTAAAGAAGCATCAGAAAAGAGTTTTGCCGGCGTCAGAAGCAGCGCCTTTTTCTGTTTGCCAGCCCATAGGAAATAATTAGCCGCTTAATTATAATATAATCCTTTTTTAGATAAAATTCACAAAAACAAAGTATAAAAATTTGATAAATTCCACAATAGGAGTCTTGATTTTTTTTAGAGGCAGGACTATTATATGTTAGTCGACTAATAATATATTTAGAGGTGATACAGTGGAGAAGATGGATAGTTGTTTTAGAAAAGATGATACCATTCAATTTCTGCTTATGAAGCTGTTTCACAGATTCACCACCAATGGATTTGATCAGTTCAGAGAACTGGGAGTTCATCCAAGACAGCTTCCTGTTCTGAAGAGATTGTCTGAGAGGGAGGGTGCCAGCCAGCGGGAGCTGGCGGATCTGCTTTATATAAAGCCCTCCACGGTGACTGTCACTATTCAGCGGCTGGAGAAGGCAGGGCTGGTGCGCCGCAGCGCTGATGAGGCGGATATGCGGATCAGCCGCATTTATCTCACGGAACAGGGAAGAGAAGCTGTGAAAAGTCTTCACAACATTTCAGACGAGATGGAGAAGACGCTGAGAACAGGATTTTCAGAAAGCGAAATATGCCTGCTGCGCCGTTTTTTACAACAGATGACGGAGAATCTGGAGCAGGCTCAAAGACAGGAGGAGAGTAGAGGACATGATTAAACTGGCAAAATATTTAAAAAGCTCTGCAGGCTTTGTGCTTTTGATTTTTGTAATGCTTTTTCTGCAGGCTTACTGCGATTTGTCCCTGCCGGATTACACATCCCGGATTATCAACGTGGGTATCCAGCAGCGGGGAATCGAAGACGGAGTGCCGGAGAAGCTGAGAGCAGAAACGGCAGATAAACTTCTTTTATTCATGGATGAAGACCAGGCGGTACTGTTTAGAGACAGTTATGAGCAGGACGATGTCTGGGAGCTGAAGGACAGTGTGAAAGAGGATGAAAGGACGGCTTTGGCGGGTGCCCTGGGGACTGCGGAGATGGCTTATATGGCTTTCTCCGATGGCGGAGAAGCGGCGGAAGCCGTTGAGACTCAGATGCAGCTTTCCGAAGGCGTCTCAGTGCTGGAGGCCCTGTCCCAGGCGCCGGAAGCTGTACTGAAGCAGGTTACGGAACAGGTCGCTTCACAGACAGAAGGAATGTCTGATACCATGCTGAACCAGTCTGCCGTACTGTTTGTACAGCAGGAGTATGAGGCCATGGGGGAAGATATGGATCAGCTTCAGATTAGCTATCTTCTCAGAGTGGGAGGAGCCATGATCCTTCTGGCCCTTCTGGGAATGGCGGCATCCGTATCCACTACCTTCTTTGCGGCCAGAGTGGCGGCAAAGGTGGCTCACGACCTGCGCAATGACGTATACAGAAAGGTAATTGGGTTTACAAGCGCTGAGTTTAATAAATTTTCAACAGCTTCACTGATTACCAGAAGCACCAATGACGTACAGCAGATCCAGATGCTTTTGGCTATGGGCTTCCGAATGCTTCTGTACGCTCCCATCCTGGGGATCGGCGGAGTGCTGAAGGTGGTACAGACAGATGTATCCATGAGCTGGATCATAGCCCTGGCGGTTGCAGCCATTTTGGTTGTGATTCTTGTGCTCTTTAAGGTAGCCATGCCCAGGTTTACAAAGCTGCAGACTCTGATCGACCGGCTGAACCTGGTTACCAGGGAGATGCTTACCGGTATCATGGTAACGAGAGCCTTTAATACAGAGAAGCATGAGGAAGAGCGCTTTGAGAATGCGAACCGGGATCTGACGAAGACGAATCTGTTTGTTAACCGCTGTATGACTTTCATGATGCCCATTATGATGCTGGTGATGAACGGCGCTTCCGTGCTGATTGTGTACAACGGTTCCTACGCTGTGGATAACGGTTCCATGCAGGTAGGCGATATGATGGCCTTTATTCAGTACGCAATGCAGATTATTATGGCATTCCTGATGATTACCATGATGTCTGTTATGATTCCCAGGGCCAATGTGGCGGCAAATCGTATTCATGAGGTCCTGAAAACAGAACCCATGATTCACGACCCGGAAAATCCTGTATCGCCGGAGAAATCCGTAAAGGGAGAGGTAGAGTTCGACCATGTGTCCTTTGCCTATCCTGGAGCCGATGAGAGGGTGCTGGAGGATATCAGCTTTAAGGCTAAGAAGGGGCAGACCATTGCTTTTATCGGAAGTACTGGGTGCGGTAAGAGTACTCTTATCAACTTGATCCCCAGGTTCTATGACGTGACAGAGGGAGCGGTCCGCGTTGACGGTGTGGATGTGCGGGATATGGCGAAGCAGGATCTGTGCAGTCGCTTGGGATACGTTCCCCAGAAGAGTGTGCTGTTTTCGGGAACGATTGATTCGAATATCCGTTATGGCCGCATGAATGCGTCTTCGGAGGAAGTGGAGAAAGCGGCGCAGATTGCCCAGGCTGCGGACTTTATTGAGGAAAAGGACGAAAAATATGATTCACCCATTGCACAGGGAGGAAGCAATGTATCCGGAGGCCAGAAGCAGAGGCTGTCCATTGCCAGGGCCATTGCCAAGAAACCGGAGATTCTGATTTTTGACGACAGCTTTTCTGCTTTGGACTACAAGACAGATGTGGCGGTACGCAGGGCTATTAAGCAGGCTACGGGAGATACGACCACGCTGATCGTGGCCCAGAGAATCAGTACCATTATCCATGCGGATCAGATTATCGTGCTGGATGAGGGAAGGATAGCCGGCAAAGGAACGCATGAGGAGCTTATGAAGAGCTGCGAAGTATACCAGCAGATTGCGAAATCCCAGTTGTCAGAGGAGGAGTTAGCAGGATGAGTGAGACGAGAAGACCGAGAGGACCTATGGGAGGCCCGGGCCGGGGCGCAATACCAGGGGAAAAGGCAAAAGACTTTAAAGGCAGTATGAAGAAAATCATCCAGTACATGGAGCGGTATAAAGTCCGTTTTCTGATCATGTTTATCTTTGCCATTGCGGGGACGATTTTTAATATTGTGGGACCGAAGATTTTAGGTAAGGCCACCACGGAGCTTTTTAACGGCCTGGTGGCAAAGGTCAGCGGCACAGGGGAAATTGATTTTGGGAAAATCGCCCAGATCCTGCTGTTTGCCCTGGGCCTGTATCTGTGCAGCGCGATATTTTCCTTTATCCAGGGTTTTATCATGACAGGAATTTCCAACGATGTTACCTATAATCTTAGAAAAGATATAGCTAAGAAAATGAACCGCCTGCCTCTGAAATATTTCGAGAGCAGAACAAACGGTGAAATTCTCTCCAGAGTGACCAACGATGTGGATACCCTTCAGATGGGAATGAACCAGAGTTTTACCCAGCTCATTACGTCTGTGACTACTTTGGTGGGTGTTCTGATTATGATGCTCAGCATTAATGTGTGGATGACACTGGCGGCGCTGGTGATCCTGCCTGTGTCTATGGGAATTATCGGAGCTGTGATGCAGCGTTCTCAGAAATTCTTCCAGGGCCAGCAGAAATACCTGGGTGAAGTAAACGGACAGATCGAGGAGATCTACGGCGGCCACAATGTGGTGAAGGCCTTTAATAAAGAAGAGGACGTAGTAGATGAATTTGAAATAACAAATAAAAAGTTGTATAATACTGCATGGAAGTCTCAGTTCTTCTCTGGAATTATGATGCCGATTATGCAGTTTATCGGCAATCTGGGATACGTAATGGTAGCCATTCTGGGAGGATTCATGGTGATCCGCAATGCCATTGAGGTAGGTGAGATCCAGTCCTTCTTCCAGTATATCCGCAATTTTACCCAGCCTATTCAGCAGATCGCCCAGGTTACGAATCTGCTGCAGTCTACGGCGGCTGCTTCTGAGCGTGTCTTTGAGTTCCTGGAGGAGGAAGAAGAGGATCAGACTGTGGAGAATCCCGCAGACATTACGAAGCTGGACGGCAGCGTGCAGTTTGACCATGTAAAATTTGGCTACAATCCTGACCAGATTATCATTCATGATTTCTCTGCGGAGGTTCATGACGGACAGAAGATCGCTATTGTAGGGCCTACGGGAGCGGGCAAGACTACCATGGTGAAGCTGCTGATGCGCTTTTACGATGTAAACGGAGGCGGCATACAGATTGACGGGAAGGACGTCCGGGATTTTAACCGGGGAGACCTGCGCCAGATGTTTGGTATGGTGCTCCAGGATACATGGCTGTTCTCCGGTACAATTATGGAGAATATCCGCTACGGCCGACTGGATGCCACGGATGAAGAGGTGATTGCGGCAGCTAAGGCGGCCCACGTCCACAAGTTTATTATGCAGCAGCCTGGAGGGTATAACATGGTTCTCAACGAGGAGACCAGCAACATCTCCCAGGGTCAGAAGCAGCTTCTGACTATAGCCAGAACCATCCTTGCGGACAACAAGATTCTGATTCTGGATGAAGCTACTTCCTCAGTGGATACACGTACTGAAATCCAGATTCAGAAGGCAATGGATAACCTGATGAAGGGCAGAACCAGCTTCATTATTGCCCATCGTCTGTCCACCATACGAAATGCGGATCTGATCCTTGTGATGAAGGACGGAGACATTATAGAACAGGGAAATCATGAAGAACTGATGGCTGCAGGCGGGTTCTATGCAGATCTGTACAACAGTCAGTTTGAGAAAGCAGAGGCGGTGTGAGAATGAAGTACCATATTATTACGATTGAAAGAGAGTACGCATCCGGCGGAAATGAAATCGGGCAGAGGACGGCCAGACGGCTGGAGATGCCCTGCTATGGACAGGAAGTGTTGGAGAGGGCGGCGGAACAGATGAATACTGTTCCCGAACGCCTTCTGCATTTGGAGGAGAGTACCTCCAACAGCTTTTTGTATTCCCTAAGCATGGCTGCCAAGGTGGCTATGGGGGAGAGAGACGGACTGTCCGAGGAAGGAGCCCTTTATGTCACGGAGGAACGTGTGATACAGGATATGGCCCTCCAGGGACCCTGCGTGATTGTGGGAAGGTGCGCCGGCTGGGTCCTCCGGGAGCGGAAAGACGTGCTGCGTGTGTTTATACACGGTGACAAGGAATTCCGCAGAACCAGGGCGGAGCAGATCTATGGCGTCCGGCCTGCGGATGTGGACAATATCCTGAAAAAGTATGACCGCAGAAGATCCAATTTCTATGCGGCCAACACCAGTATGCGGTGGGAGGACAAGAAGGGATATCACATCATGCTAGACAGTTCCAAGCTTGGAATTGAGACCTGTGTGGACATTATCAGCAGAACTGCCCAGGGAATCTGAAAAAGCAGTCAGAAGAAGGCCGGGGCAGCAGGGAAAAAACGCTGATTCCCAACTTTTGGCGGCCAGTGTGGGGACGAATCCGGTGGTGATCCGGCAGATGATGTCCTGCCTGAAAAGAGCCGGACTCATTCTTACAAGGAACGGCTTGCCGGGCGGAAGGCTTGCTAGGCTCCAGGAAGAAATTTCTCTTCTGGATATCTATAAGGCGGTTCAGAAAGAAGAGGATGCCAGCCTTTTTGACTTGTACCCCAATCCGAATCCCAGGTGCTTTGTGGGGGCCAATATTCAGGGGTCCCTTGAAGCTCCGATGAATGAAGCGCAGGCCGCCCTGGAGAAAGTGCTGGAAGGATACAGCCTGAAAGATATAACGGCGTATATCAGAGAAAAATCCAACGGATAGAGAGAAAAATGGAGGAATCAGTATGCTTAGTAATGTAGATTTTTATTTTTTCAGTCCCACAGGGGGAACCAGAAAGACAGGAGAGCTTTTGGCAGGAGCCATTGCAGAGCAGGTAAAGTTTTTTGATTTAGGGAAAAAAGAGGAATTGGAAGCCAGACCCGAGGCGGAAGTCATAGTGGCTGCTCTTCCTGTTTTCGGCGGACGTGTTCCTACTGTGGCCGCAAAGAAGCTGCAGCAGCTTCAAGGACAGGGGAAGAAGGCGATTACTTTGGCTGTCTACGGAACCAGGGCTTATGAGGATGCGCTTCTGGAGCTGAACGACCTTCTGGAGGGCTGCGGCTTTGAGATTTTAGCTTCCGGGGCTTTTGTGGCCCAGCACTCTATGGCGCCTGAGATTGGAGCGGGAAGGCCGGATGAGAAGGACGAGAAAGAAATCAGAGACTTCGGAAAGAAAATTTTAGATAAGCTGGCGGAAGGCGGAGATCAGAAAATTCAGGTACCGGGCAATCATCCTTATAAACCGGAATTCTCCATGCCTGTGACGCCGGTTTCCCTGCCGGCCTGCAATCTGTGCCAAGCATGCGTTAAGGTCTGTCCTACGGAAGCCATACGAGTTTCAGATGGCGCTGTTGCGACCGATGCGCAGGCCTGCTGCCTGTGTATGGCCTGTGTATATCATTGTCCGGAAAAGGCCAGGATTCTTCCGCCGCCCATGCAGGAGCAGACGAAAAACATGCTGGGGGCCTTAAAGGATGTGCGCAGAGAGAACCAGATGTTTCTGTAATTTGGAAGAAGGAATTAATATAGTGAAAAAGAGTCTTGCATGTGATAAGATAAAAATATCACTTGTCAGGGCTCTTTTTGCTTTGGGAAGGCTGGAAGAGTCAGGAAAGGTACTGTAGTGCGGGAGAAAAATTTACAGCAGGGAGGGATTGGAATGAAAATATGGAAGAGCTGGAGTGTATGGACTGCGGCAGTCATCCTGTCAGGTACGCTGGTATTTCCGGCTGCGGCTCAGGAGCAGACAGACCCCGAACCAAAAGAAGAGCTGGCGCAGCTTCTGGATGGGCTGAGAGTTCCGGGGTCAGCGGCAGAGAAGGCTTTGAGAGAAGAGCTTGGACTTTCTGAACTTGCCAGGAATATAAAAGAAAAAGGGATAGATGCCTCTGTAAAGATGTTCCTTACAGAAGATACTATGCGGGAGATGGGATTGATTCAGGAAGGTCCTGAGGATAACTACGGAGAACTTTATTTTCAGTACAGTTCCGCCCAGAAACGCTGGCTTTTTGGGGGAGGACTTACCCTTTCAGGGGAAGGTCTGGCGGACTTCTCCCTTTATGGAGATGAATACATTCTCGGTCTTGCGATTCCGCAGCTCTATGAGGGAACTGCAGCCATCCGCTCAGGAAGCTTTCTGGACCAGTATCAGGATTCAGCTTTGTCGGAGCTTTTGGGAGAGGTCACTCTGCCCCAGGATATACAGATGGCCTTTGTACCGGGGGAGGAAAGTATTGTCTCGGATCTCATCCAGGAATACCAGGGCTGGCAGGGAAAGATTGAGAATGCGGGAAAGGGACTGGCGGAGGATCTCCAGGTGACGAAATCCGTGGATGGGGATCAGGATGTCTATGAACTGGTTCTGCGCAGTGAGGATCTGGAAGATTTTTACAGAGAATTGATGGAAATTTATCTGGAAGGCATGGAGAGCCTCTCCCTTTTAACGGAGTCAGATATAGAGGAATTCAGGCAGGAGGCACTGGGAGACGTGCTGGCGGAGAGCTTCGGCTCTTCTGAGGACGACTTCCTTACAGGATACGTGAAGGCCAGAGACGGAGCGGCAGTGGAGATGTATTTTGAGATGCATGATATGGACCGTACCCCGAAGGGAGATGAGAGCTGGGAGACGGAAGAAACCTTTGGCACGGCCTCAGGGGAGAATACGGTTACTGAGGCGGAGACCATCGGATTCCTGATAGAAATGCCAGATTCCAATCGTATGGATATAAGTGTCACTGCAGGAGACTGGGAGGCGGCAAGAGTGGAGATCCGTTCTCTTTCAGATGGAGATTCGGCGTCAGACACCATCTGGATTTATACCAGAGAAGAAGAGGCAGAGGAATTTTGGCCGAGCTGCCAGGTGGTGGATTATTTCAGCAGGCAGACGGGAGAATACAGCAGAGGTTTTACCTTCTGGAATGAGGGCGGAGATACTATGTATATGGATGCGGGCTGCGTCTTTTCTGAAGTCGTGCCGGGAGAAAGCTTCAGGTGTACAGTGGAAAGCGCCGCCGCACAGATGTATGGGGACAGTCTTGGAGCCGGGATGGAGCTTCGGGTAAAGACAGGCGATACTCAGGTGGCCCCGCCGGATGTCCTGCGTATGCCTATGGAAATGTCCCGGGGAGGTCTGAGCGGATGGTTTACGGAAATTGGCGTCAACGCAGAAGCGCTGCAGGCTCTCCTGGAAGGGGATTACTCTTCGGGACAGGAATATGAAGAAATAGAAACAGAAATGCAGGGACAGCTATAGGGGGATAGAAAATTGGAAGTATCACAAATGGTAAAATTAAACAATGGCCTGGAGATTCCGGGAATCGGACTGGGATTTTGGGAGAGCAGCGGGGCAGAAGCCATAAACGCTGTCTGCATGGGAACTGAGGCAGGCTACCGGCGGCTTGACACGGCTATGTATTACCAAAATGAGGATCAGGTGGGAGAGGGAATCCGCAGATGCGGCGTGCCTCGGGAAGAGCTTTTTGTGGCCACGAAGATCTGGTATAAGGATATGTGCCAGGGCAGGCAGGAAGAGACTTTCTATAAAAGCCTGGAGAATCTTGGCCTGGACTATGTGGATCTCTATTTTCTCCATTGGCCCATCGGGGAGGTGACTGCTTCCTGGAGGGTTCTGGAGCGCCTGTATGAGCAGGGGAAGATCCGGGCAATCGCTGTGTCTAATTTTCAGAAGGTTCATCTGGAACAGCTTCTTCTAAAGGCGAATGTCTGCCCGGCTGTGAACCAGATTGAAAGCAATCCCATGTTCCAGCAAAATGAGGTCATAGAATTCTGCCACAGAGAGGGGATTATGCCGGAGGCATGGGGCCCTCTGGGAAAGGGGAAGGATCTGGGACATCCCCTACTGAGAGAACTGGGAGAGAAATATGGAAAGAGTCCGGCCCAGATTATCCTGCGCTGGCATCGGCAGAGAGGCGTGATGGCCATTCCCAAGTCTGTCCGCAGAGAGAGGATTTTTGAGAACATCCGCATTTATGACTTTTCTCTATCCTCCGGGGATATGGACGCTATATCCGCTCTGGATACGGGAGTGTCAGGACGGGGGTACGCAAAGGAATATCATTTTCATGAAATCTGCGAGAATACCGTCTACTGATCATAGATAGAAAAAAGACAGGAGTTTTAATGTGAGTAGCTGGGAGAAAAATTTCAATTCCGCTGCGCTGGAAAAGGGAAGGGACGCTTTTCTGAACAATCGGGTAACGGATCTTAAAAAAAGTGAAAATCAATATACGGCTGCTGTTCTGGGAAAACAGCGCTTTGAGGTGACTGTAAAAATCCGGGAGGGAAAGGCCATAGGGATAAGCTGCAAATGCCCGGTGGCACGTTCCGGCAATTACTGTGAGCATATGGCGGCGGTGCTGTACGCCATAGATAAGGAACGGGGAACAGATAAAGGCAATTCTGCCTGGGTACAGCAGCAGAAAGAAGCCCAGGAACTTCAGGAGAAGCAAAAAAAGGAGCTTGAGAGGATCTGGCAGGAGCTCCAGGAAGCAGAGCTGCGGAAACGGCAGCAGGAGGAAGAGATTCAGAGACGGCAGGAGGTGGAACGCCAGGAGAAGGAGCAGCGCCGCCAGGCCAGAGAGGAAAGGAAAGCGCAGAAAACCAGGAAGCAGGAGGAGCAGAGACAGAGAGCGCTGGAAGCCATAAGGCAGGAAGAAGAGAGAAAAAAGGCGGAGGAAGCCCGTCGGGAAGCAGTCAGGATGAAAAAAGAGGAAGAGAAGAAACGGAAAGAAGAAAAGAAAAAAAGAGAGGCGGAGAAGCTGGAAAGACAGAGAAAGATGGAAGAGGCAGAGGCGGCAAGAAGAATGGATGAACAGAGAGAACTGCAGGAGAGACAGCAGAAATATCTTTTGATGGGAAGTTCCTTTGAAGAGGAAGAACCGGAAGAGGGCGGCAGCAGGTTTGAGAAGCTGCGCAGTTACAGCTATTACGATGGGGATAAGATCAAGGATTCATTGAATTTTCCAAAGACGGTTTTGGAGGAAGGAGCTAAGCTGATCCGTCAGGGAAAGCTGAGAATAGAGAAGGTGTCCACGGGCTATGAACGGTATTCCAGCGAGAATTGCGGTCAGGTGACGGGAGAGGGCGAAACGAACAGAAAGGAAGTTTTTCCAGTGACTTTGGTCTTTTCCAAAGATGAAATTCTTCACAGGGAATGCCATTGTCCTAAATGCAGGAAAAACCTTTATAGCTGGTATTCTCAGGATACAAAATGTCCTTATATAGCCGGGCTTGCTCTGCTGACCTCAGATTATCTGAAAGAACACAATATCGGGGATGCCACGGATCAGGAGGGCATGTGGATCCTGAACTCTTTCCGGAACCGGAGAGCCAGCCACATGGCTGCGGGGGAAGAGACGGAGGCGGAAAGCCTGACCCTGCTGCCCCGTCTGATTCGAAAGGGCGGAGTTCTGTCCCTGTCTTTTAAAATCGGTACAGGGAAACTGTTTGTAATCAAAAAACTGGACGAATTCTGCGAAAACGTAAAAAATTCGGCCACCGCCCAGTACGGTACCTCTGCCAGCTTTAATCACCAGATCGGAAATTTTACGGAAAGCGGAAGGGCCTGGATTCGGTTTATCCAGCAGATGGTTCAGGAGGAAGAGAATATAGAGTTCCGCATTCAGGAGGCAGCCCGGTATTTTGCCAGCAGAAGAAAAAGCGGCACAGGCGGCGCCATGGAGATGTTTGGCTGGCGTCTGGACCGGCTTTTTGAGCGGATGAAAGAGGAACCCATAGATTTTGAAGATAAAGACAGACCTCAGAAGAAAAAGGGCACCCTGAGCTGCGGTGTGGAAAATCCCAGGGTGGATATAAGAATTTCTCCGGCGGAGCAGGAGGACGGGGAAGTTCACGGCATTCAGGTAAACGGTACCCTGCCTGAGCTGTACTATGGGATGGAGGATGCGTATTTTATCAGGGAGGACCGGCTGCTGCGGGTGGAGAAAGAATTTATGGAAAAAATCGAGCCGCTGGCGGATATGGCGGAGGAAGATCAGTTTTTCTTTCTGGTAGGGCGGAACCATATGGCGGAATTTTACTACCGGATCCTGCCTGGGATTTCGGAGGCGGCAGAGATTATAGAGGATGAGCCGGAGAGGATCCGAAGCTATCTGCCGCCGGATGTAAAATTTGTATTCTATCTGGACGCAGAAGAGGATGACATCACCTGCAGGGTATTCGCACGATATGGAGACCGCGAATATTCTGCGATGGATCTTCTGGTTAAGGAGAAAAGGAAATCCCTGGATGTATTCCGTGACCTGAACAGAGAGGACGAGATCATGTTCCTTGTCTCTAAATGGCTTCCCCATGCAGATATAGAGAAGGATGAATTAAGCTGCGGAGGCAGTGAAGAGCTGATGTTCCGGATGGTCAGCGAGGGCGTGGGAGCGCTTATGGGACTTGGGGAAGTCCGCTGTACGAAACGATTCCGAAATCATCAGGGCATCCGCCGGGTGAAGGTGGCGGTAGGAGTCTCCGTGTCTTCCGGTCTGCTGGACTTGAATATTTCTACAGAGGATTTTTCCAAAGATGAGCTTCTGGAGATCCTGCGGGGCTACAGGACGAAAAAGAAGTATTACAGAATGAAGAACGGGGATTTTGTGGATCTTGGGGATTCGTCCCTGGAGATGATCTCAGAGATAGCCCAGGCTATGCATCTGTCTCCTAAGGAGCTGGCCCAGGGGAGTGCGCATCTTCCTGTATACAGGACCTTGTACCTTGATAAAATGTTAGAAGAGCATGAGAGCGTCTACAGCACCCGGGACAGCCATTTCAGAAAGATTGTGAAAGGATTTAAGACGGTAAAGGACGCTGATTTTGAAGAACCCCAAAGTCTCTCCCGGATTATGCGCAGATACCAGAAGGACGGTTATAAATGGCTGCGCACGCTGGAGATGTGGGGATTTGGCGGAATCCTGGCGGATGACATGGGCCTGGGGAAAACACTTCAGGCCATTGCCCTGCTGCTGGCAGCTAAGGAAGAGGGAAAAGACGGGACGGCTCTGATCGTGACGCCGGCTTCCCTGGTCTTTAATTGGGGGCAGGAATTTCTCAGATTCGCCCCGGGACTTTCCGTCTGTCTCATAACGGGAACCCAGCAGGAGCGCCAGCAAAAAATTGCGGACTACGGGGAATATGATGTGCTGGTTACTTCCTACGATCTTCTGAAAAGGGATATCGGACTGTATGAAGGAAAAGTCTTCTCCTATGAGATCCTAGATGAAGCTCAGTACATAAAAAATCATACCACGGCGGCGGCTAAGGCGGTGAAGGTGGTTCAGAGCAGGACACGATTCGCCCTCACAGGGACGCCCATCGAAAACCGCCTCAGTGAGCTGTGGAGTATCTTTGATTATCTCATGCCGGGATTCCTGTACGGCTATGATGTATTTAAGCGGGAGATTGAGACGCCGGCGGCTAAAAATCAGGATGAAGATGCCATAAAACGGCTTCAGAAGATGGTGTCTCCCTTTATCCTGCGCAGGCTCAAGGAAGATGTGCTGAAGGATCTTCCAGAGAAGCTGGAGGAAATCCGCTATGTGCCCTTTGGGGATTCCCAGCAGAGGCTGTACGATGCCCAGGTGGTTCATATGCGTGAGAGCATCGCCAGCCAGGATCCTTCAGAATTTAATAAAAACAAGCTTCAGATCCTGGCGGAGCTGACGAAGCTGCGGCAGATCTGCTGTGATCCTTCTCTGTGCTTTGAAAATTATAAGGGTGAGGCGGCCAAAGTGGAGGCCTGTATACAGTTAGTTCAAAGCGGCATAGACGGAGGACACAGAATGCTTCTCTTCTCTCAGTTTACCTCCATGCTGGAGATCCTCAGACAGAGGCTGGAGGAAGAGAAGATTCCCTATTTTGTGATCACCGGGGCGACGCCCAAGGAGAAACGCCTTGCTATGGTGAAGGAGTTTAACGAAGGGGAGACGCCGGTATTCCTGATTTCACTGAAAGCAGGAGGCGTGGGGCTGAACCTCACCGGGGCGGACATGGTGATCCACTATGATCCGTGGTGGAACCTGGCAGCCCAGAATCAGGCCACTGATCGGGCACACCGT
Source organism: Candidatus Choladousia intestinigallinarum (assembly GCA_018712605.1). Lineage (GTDB taxonomy): Bacteria > Bacillota > Clostridia > Lachnospirales > Lachnospiraceae > Choladousia > Choladousia intestinigallinarum. Next base: position 15,957 of record DVGR01000060.1, on the reverse strand, counting down.
ATCGGACAGAAAAAGAAGGTCACAGTCTATAAACTGATTGTGAAAAATTCCATAGAGGAAAAGATCCAGAAGCTCCAGGAGACGAAGCGGGATCTGGCTGACCAGGTGATCGGGGGAGAGACCGGCCAGCTTGGCCAGCTAAACCAGGAGGATTTGCTGGAGCTGCTGGGAGCTTAGAAGAAGCCTGCGCCGGGCGGCGAGGGTATGGTGGGGACAGAACACGGCCTCAGGGCAGGCTGTATTTTCCCAGGCGGCCCAATAGATCGTCCAGAGAGCTGGTTTCCTCTGAAACATCGCTTTCGGGGAGGGTTTCAGCTTCTGAAGAAGATTCGTTTTCCGTCAGATGTTCTGACTGGACTTCAGAAGCTGTTTCCCTCTCTGTCTCTTCCGCAGCAGGGCTGCTCTCACTTTCAACGGCAGATTCAGAGTCTGATTCCGCCTCTGTCTCCCTTTCTGTCTCTTCCGTTTCCCTTTCTGTCGCCAGGTTCTCCAGAATATTCTGGTAAATATGAATCCGTTCCGTCTCTGGCTTCGGTTCATGGAGGCCGCATTCTTCTTTGGGAACGGTTCCCTGGGCAAATACCTCTTTGTAGGTCTGGGGACAGCCGTCCTCCACGGCGGGAAGATGAGACTGGCTGCACAGAGTGACGGTAACGATTCCCTCTGGCTTGGAAAAATCCATCTCAGGCAGCCTTTGGTGAATCCGTGTCATGATAGCGGACCAGAGGGTTTTATTGTAGGAGCGCTCCCCATCCCGAAGGCTGGCATTGTTGTCGTAGCCGCCCCAGACGCTGCAGGTATAGAGGGGAGTATAGCCTGTAAACCAGATGTCTTTGTAGCTGGATGTCGTTCCCGTTTTCCCGGCCACCGGCATGGAGGCCGCTTGGATGGATCCGTAAGCCGTGCCTGTCTCCTGAGATACCACATCTTCCATGGCGTCTGTCAGAAGATACGCCGTGGTCTCTTTCATAACCCGTCTGGATTCCTGCAGAGAGTCTTCAGAATCGTCTTCGTAGTCCAGAATTACGTTTCCATTTCGGTCCAGAATTTTTGTAAAAAACAGGGGCTGCCGGTACGTTCCGCCGTTTGCGATAGAAGCATAGGCGCCGCAGAGCTCCAGATTCGTCACTCCCTGGGTGATGCCGCCCAGAGCCAGAGGCTGAATGATATCTGAAGAGCGCTGTCCGTTTTCTTCATAAGACTCATGGAGGGTGGTAATTCCCATATTCTGTGCGTAGTCAAATCCCAGACGGGGCGTTATCTCCGTAATACAGCGGACGGCTACCACGTTGATGGAGCGGGTAATGGCCTCACGGATCGTCACCGGCCCTGTATAGTCGCTGAGATCCCAGTTGCTGACCGGGGTGCCGTTTTCATAGGTATAGGGCTCGTTGTCGTACAGAGAAGCCAGGGTTTTATCCCGGGCGTCCAGAGCCGGCGCATAGACTGCCGGGATTTTGAAGGTGGAGCCGGGCTGTCTGGTGGTTTCGGTGGCCCGGTTCAGAGTCAGGCTGGCAGTTTTCTCCCCTCTGCCTCCTACGACGGCCCGGACAAGGCCTGTTTCCTGCTCGATGACCACCACGGAAGCCTGGGGCTGGGGGGAGAGCGTCAGCCGTTCACCAAGAACCGCAGTCTCAGATGCTGTCTCTGACTGGGAGGTTTCGGCCTCGTTTTCCTCCATCCTCGAATCCCTGAATGCGTCTGCGTAGGCCTGGGCTGTCTCGGGAGAGTCGCATATTAAGTCAAAGGCAGGGTCAAAATTTTCCCTGACATAGGACCGCAAAGCTTCCGGGCCGTAGTGGGAGGTGGTTCCGTCCGGCTCCTGAATACTGAGGGCATAATCAATTCCATACCGGGTTCCGTCGGGGAAATTTGCCTCATTCAGGAATTCCTCATCGCAGATTTCCTGGATGGCGGGGTCCTGGGCGGAGTAAATCCGCAGTCCGCCGCTGAACACGGCCCTGTAGGCCTGTTCCGAGGAATAATCTTTTTCCTCCATCAGAAGATCAATTACCTGGTCGATCAGGGCATCCTCATAATAGGAGTATACGGAGGTTTCTTCATAGATTTCATCCTGAGCCGCTATCTCGCTGTAAACGTCCTGGGAGAGAGCCTCTTTTTTTGCAGATTCTGTAATATAACCCTGTTCCTGCATATAATCCAGGACAATTTCCCTGCGTTCCTGGTTCCACGTAGGATTGGTGATGGGATTGTAGGCGGTGGGATTTTGAGGGATCGCTGCCAGGACAGAGGCTTCGGTGAGGGAAAGCTCATCCACATTTTTGCCAAAATACCGCAGAGAGGCGGCCTGCACGCCGTAGCAGCCGGCCCCAAGATTGATGGTATTCAGATAATTTTCCAGAATTTCTTCCTTGGACATCCGGTTTTCCAGTTGGAGGGCCAGATACTGTTCCTGAACCTTCCTGGAAAAACGGTCCCAGAAGGAGGATTCCGCTGTCCATTCTGTGAAGACACTGTTTTTGATAAGCTGCTGGGTAATGGTGCTGGCTCCTTCTGAGAAGTTCAGCCGGGTGACACCGCGCCAGAGAGCTCTGGAGATCCCTTTTAAATCAATGCCTCCATGGCTGTAGAAACGCTCGTCCTCGATGGCGATCACGGCTTCCTGGAGAACCTCCGGAATCTGGTCCAGAGACACAATATCACGGTTGGATGAGGAAAGAGTCAGCTTGCGCAGAAGGTTTCCCTCCTGATCACAGATATAGGTGGCGGATTCCTCTGGAGATACCGTGACAGAATCAATGTCCGGTGCGGAAGCGATTAAATACCACAGGATCAAAAAGAAAATCAGCAGAAGAACGATTGCTCCGACAGCGGCTGCTATGAGAACAGAGCGCAGGGAAGGACGCTTAAGTCCCTTTCCGGGCTGTTTCTTATCAGGTTCGGCGGGGGAAGACACAGTCATTTTATCAGGGCCTCCTATCCCATAATTGCAAAAATCAAAGGTTTCTGATATAGTATTCCGTGATAAAAAGAAAATTATACGCTGAGGCGGATACTGAAAGTTGTTTTTTAGTTGCAGGAACGGTTTCTGGCTAATATAATGGAGTGGTGTACAAGGAGGCGGTAAGAATGAAATACGTATACAGAGGCGGCGAAGGGGAAATTGTAGAAAAGAAGTCCCGTTTTATCGCTACGGTGCGTCCAATCGGGACAGAAGAAGAAGCTCTGGCCTTCCTTGGAGAGATGAAGAAGAAATACTGGAATGCCACCCATAATTGTTTTGCGTATGTGGCAGGAGAAAATTATGAGCTGCAAAGATGCAGCGATGACGGGGAGCCTCAGGGCACGGCGGGAAGACCTATGCTGGATGTGCTGCTGGGGGAGGGGGTTCACGATACGGCAGTGGTAGTGACCCGCTACTTCGGAGGGACACTTTTAGGAACCGGGGGGCTGGTGCGGGCCTACTCAAAGGCTGTGCAGGAAGGCCTCAGGCAGAGTACCGTCATTGACAAAGAAGAGGGTGTTCTTCTGGGAATCGCCACGGATTACACCGGGATAGGAAAAATTCAGTATCTTTTGGGAAAAGAAGGCATTCATACGGCAGATTCTGAATATACGGAGAATGTAGAGCTGAAGGTTCTGGTGCCCCTGGGCAGGCTGGAAGGGCTGAAAGAGACCATCACGGAAGCAACCAGCGGCAAAGCCCGTTTCATGGGTGAGAAGCCTGTCTCCTTTGCTTTTCTTGAGGGGGAACCTCTTATTTTCAGCGCTGAAGACAAAGAATAGAACTCAGTAAAAGGAGATTCATATGAGTGAAAAAAATGAACTGGGGCGGGAAAACCTTTGCCAGGCTCCGGTGGGAGTGTTTGATTCAGGTGTGGGAGGGCTGACGGTAGCCCGGGAGATCATGCGGAACCTTCCGGATGAGAAGATCGTGTACTTCGGGGATACGGCCAGGCTTCCGTATGGAAACAAATCTAAGGACACGGTAATCCGGTACTCCAGACAGATTATCCGTTTTTTGAAGACACAGCAGGTAAAGGCTATTGTCATCGCCTGCAATACAGCCAGCGCTCTGGCGCTGGAAGAGGTGGAGAAAGAATTTGACATTCCGATTCTGGGTGTGCTGAAGCCGGGAGCCAGAGTGGCGGCCTCCGTGACCAGGAATAAAAAGGTGGGGGTCATCGGGACGGAGAGCACCATCAACAGCCATATGTATGACCGGTTTATCCAGGCCCAGGATCCTGAGATTTCTGTGTATGGAAAGGCTTGTCCCCTGTTTGTCTCCCTGGTGGAAGAGGGATGGCTGAAGGATCCGGTGACGGAAGAGGTGGCCCGCAGATATCTGGATGAACTTATGCGTCAGGGGATCGACAGCCTGATCCTGGGATGCACCCACTATCCCCTGCTGAGATCGCTGGTGCAGAAAATCGTGGGGGAAAAAGTGACGCTGGTGAATCCAGCCTATGAGACGGCCAAGGAGCTGGAGCGCCTTCTCGAGAGAGAGGGAATGCAGAATCACGCAGGCAAGGCAGATCCGGCTGAGGGATACCGTTTCTTTGTCAGCGATGCCGCCGACAAATTTAAAAATTTTGCAAATTCTATTTTGCCCTATGATATCGAGACCACTCGAAAAATCAATATAGAGGAGTACTGAGATCCATGACAGAGGATGTTTTGATCAGCGTGAAAGGGCTTCATACCCTGGAAGACGCCCAGAAGGATGAGGTGGAAGTGATTTCCGCAGGGAAATACTATAAGAGAAATGGGAAGCATTACGTGCTCTTTGAAGAGGCCGTGGAGGGAAGCAGCGAACCCATCAACAGCCGCATCAAGCTTGCCCAGGAGTATATGGAGGTACACCAGAAGGGGGCCGTAAACAGCCAGATGGTGTTTGAGCGGGACCGCAAAAACGAGAGCTGGTATGGGACTCCCTACGGAAATATGCTGGCGGGAATCCAGGTTAAGAATATGAAGATGGAAGAGTCCGAGGACATTATAAAAGCCAGCGTGGACTATTCCCTGGAACTGAACTATGAACATATGGCGGACTGCCAGCTCCAGGTTAAAATTGTGGCCAAGGACAGCGGGAGATTCAGCCTTACGGATTAAAAAACTGCGGGAATTCAGGTTTTTCCTGACTCCCCGCAGCTTTGTTTTTCCGTTATTTTACATTGGCTTTTTCACGAAGTTTGGCAATCCAGCCCTTCTTTTTCGGAGGAGTTTCCAGAGGCCCCCGAACGCCTCTCACTTCCATAATGTACATTCCGCTGACCACGGCTTTTACTTCCTTCTTTACAGGAATGGTGTCAAAGATGGAAGCGTCGCTAACCAGGGTCATAATTCTGGGGCCGACTTTTGCCTTGACGATGGGCAGCTTGGAGCGGCGCATAAGTCTAGGCGTCTGGTCAATGACCATCTGAGGAAGGCCCGATTCTTTGATGGGAAGCTTTTTCTTATCTATAATCAGCATGGAAACCGTCTGCTTGGCAGCCTCCAGCTGTTCCTGCTGGGCGGCCTGCTTTTTCTGCAGCTTGCGGCCCATGACGTACATCACCACCAAAACGACAACGAGAACTAAAAGGATAATAAGTAGAACGTGCAGTAAAGTCATATGTACCAGTACCTCCGGACAAAAAATTTTCAGTCCATATTTTATCATTTTTTATTGCAAAGTGCAATAGCTTGACGGAAAAGCAATTTATTGATAGTATCAGTTCAGCAGGCTGATTTGCCGCTGCCGGTACAGTTGAACGGCAGGAAAAACAGGATAAGAACGCAGGGACAATTAATTGGAAGAAGGAGCGGAAGTATGATACTGGAATTTGGAGAACGGCTGGTGCCTATAGACAAGGAAGAATGGCTCCAGGAGAGAAAGCCGGCTGTTTTTTTGGCAAATTCGAGAAAGGCCAGAGAGACGCTGAAGATGGCGGGAATCGTATACGATGGGGAGATCCAGACCGGAAAGGTGGGATTCTGTAAGCTGGAGACTCAGCAGGAGTGCCTTGCCGGAAGTTTTTGTATTCCCAAACTGCTGGATGTGCTGGGGAGCCGTTACCAGATCCTGTTTTTTGTAAATCAGTCTAATATCGTGATCCTGGATGATACGGATTTTTCCATACGGCTGATCCGCCGCATTCAGATCCGCAAGAATCATCAGGGAGAATGTAAGGAACGATTTATCTATAATTATATTACAGAATTCATGAGCCGGGATCTGGAGCTTTTGGGACAGTATGAACAGAAGCTCTTAGACATGGAAGAAGATGTGATCCAGGGAAAGCTGACGAATTTTCAGAATGAACTGATGCCCATCCGCCGGGAACTTCTGGTGCTTCGGAGTTATTACGATGAAATTATGGATATGGGAACAGAGCTGGAGGATAACGAAAATTATTTCTTCAGAAAGAAGAGACTGAAATATTTTGGAACCATTACGAACCGCGCAGACCGGCTGCGGGGGAAAACCGTGCATCTGCTGGAATACGCGCAGCAGGTGAAAGATGCCTACCAGGCACAGATTGACGCCAAGCAGAACAGCAATATGCAGTTTCTGACGGTGATCTCCACCATTTTCTTTCCGCTGACGCTGATTACCGGATGGTACGGCATGAATTTTAAGGACATGCCGGAGCTGGAAAACGGATATCCCTGGGTGGTATTTCTCAGCGTAGCGGTTATTGTAATCTGTATTCTGATTTTTAAAAAGAAAAATATTTTTTGAGAAAGGAAGACAAGATGAAACGAGGTTTTCTGTGGGCGGCAGCCGCCGCTGCGTGTCTGTTTCTAAGCGGCTGCGCAATGGGAGAGGCTACGGGAGAAAATACCGTGGCGGGAAATCAGGCCCTTTTGGAAGGATCCTATGAAGAGGCCCTGACGCTGTTTCAGAAGGCGGCAGGCCAGGGGGAGACGGCAGTGCTGGCTCTCAGAGGGGAAGGACTTGCCTTTATGGGGCTTGCCAGGTATGAGGAGGCGGAGAAGGCGTTCCAGGAGGCCCTGGAGGCTGCAGACGATAAGATGCCGGAGAATCAGAAGGATATTCGTCTTCATCTGGCTTCCGCCCAGTTCCGGCAGGATAAATATGAGGACGCTATAAGCACCTGCAACGAGATTCTAGACGGGGAGACCACAGATGCGGACGCCTATTTTATCAGGGGAGCCAGTTCGCTCTTCCTGGGAAATGACAGTGACGCCCGGAAGGATTTTGATGCGGCAGCAGCGGCGGCCCCGGAGGATTATGACCTTTTTCTGAACATCTATGAATGCTACGTTCAGATCAGCCAGTCCGCCGTGGGAAATGAATATCTGGAGCGAGCCCTCAATATAACGGGGGAGGATGCGGAGCATTACTATAACCGGGGAAGGATTTATTATTATCTGGGGAATTACACAGAGGCGGAGAGTGAGCTTCTGGTTCCCGTGGATGAGAAGTATGAGCCTGCCATGTACCTGATGGGACAAGTATACCTTGCCCTGGGAGATTATGCCAGGGGGGGAGGGATTTATCAGGAAATCCAGAGCGAATTCGGGGAGAGCGCTTCCTGCTATAACGGCCTGGCCCAGTGTTCCATAGCGGAAGGAAATTACGACATGGCGCTTTCCTATATTGCCCAGGGACTGGCCCTTGAGGGGAACCAGGGAAAGCAGGAGCTGTATTTTAATGAAATCGTGGCCTATGAAAAGAAACTGGATTTTGCCACGGCGAAGACCAAGGCGGAAGAATACGTAAACCGGTATCCCTCCGATGAGGCCGGGCAGAAGGAATGGGAATTTTTATCTACCAGATAATGCCGTAGGGCTGTCGAATGAAACGATTCGACAGCCCTATTTACGTGCATTATAATACTTTAAAACGGCATACCTCATAGAGATATGAAGATCCCGGCATAGTAAGGGAAAGACCCGGTTCCCCTGTAAGGGGATCTGTGATTCCCGCCAGAAGCTCATAGGAGCCGGAAGGAAGCTCACCCGTACCGGGCAGTGAGACAGACCAGGTATGGCTGCCCGGCGTCCAGGCCGTAATCCCTGCCAGGAAGTCCTTCTGCCACACGGTCTCTCCGCTCTCAGAGCGGATCTGGAGCCTTATGGGCCAATCCTGGTACATGGGGGCGGATCCCGTGTTTTCCCAAACCGCAGTCAGCTCTAAATCACCTCCCAGGAGAAGACCTGTGAGGCGGCCGGAGCGGATGCCCAGACTTGCTCCCATCCGGGACAGAAGCTTTAGAATTTTTTCTTCTTCCGGGGAGCCGGAGAAGTCCTTGAAATTGGGAGCGGTGGGCCCCAGAAAGGTGGTATGGCTTTCTTCCAAAAGATTGAGAGTCATGGGAAACTGTTCCTCAGAGAAATACCAGCTTATCTCCTGGCTGGGTGAGAATTCTCCCCCGGAGGGAGCAAACTCCCAGAAGTTTGGCATTGCCGCCAGGACTTCGCCGTTCTGATCCGAGACATACCCGTCCTGGATCCAGGAAAGCCACTGGTCATGGGAGGAAGGAAGCCCGAAGGAATCGTTGTACAGCCCCAGATGATTTTCATTTCCAATAGTGTAAGGGCGGCGCAGAAGCAGCATATTCCCGGGGAAAAATTCCAGGTAATCTTTTACATACTCATCCGTCACAGCCTGGAAGGGAAATTTGTCAATGCCGGCTTCTGTGTTTACGTGCCATTCTCCCCAGTGCCCCAGGGAACCAAGCTGGATGAAGGCCAGTTGAGGATCCTGCCCGTACCGCTCATAGAGAGCCTTCACCAAACGGGCGTGGGCCTCCTGAAAGACCTGGCTTCTGTAGTCGGGACTGAATCCTTTTCCGTAGCTGCAGTCATACCAGGTACCCGATTGTCCCATTTTGTCATACAGCCATTCTGGGATATTCATATGAGACTCATCAGAAGGAGAGTCCGCCACAAGGCGGAAAATCAGGCGGACGCCGGACTTTCTCCACTCTTCGAAATAACAGCGCTCTTCCAGGGCTTCAAAATCATACACCCCCTCTTCAGGCTCCAGCAGGTTCCAGTATATGGGAATGTAGGCGAAACTCACCCAGGGATCCTCCCGGAAATTTTCTCCCCAGGCGGCAAAGCCCTTCAGAGGATTCACGGAAGGATTTTCTGTCCTGGATATGTGGAAGAGGACGGAGTTTTTCTTTTTTATAAAACGAAAGAGGGCTGCTGATACCAGAAGAACCAGCAGCACAAAAATTACATATCTCATAAGCTTAGATTTCATACGTTCCCCGATACTGAACAAGAGTGATATTGTGAACGCCTTTTATAGAGGAGAAGGATTCCGTGAGATTGATGTTTTCTACTTTCAGACGCACCTCCACCGTGAGTTCAGTCACCTGATCCTTCACGACTTTTGACCGGAGCTTATAGTCATAGTCGGCCAGACGCCTGCGGATCTCTTCCTCCAAAGTCAGGGAGGTGTCGTAATTGATGACCAGAACATAAAGCCGGGAATCTCCTTTCATCCTACGGAGTATCATCAGGATGAGGGCCACAAAGATCAGGGTGATAAAGGCAATATAATAATACTGGGCTCCGATGGCGATTCCTGAGGTAATGGACCAGAACAGGAACATAAGATCCAGGGGATTCTTTACCGCGGTGCGGTAGCGGACGATACTGAGGGCGCCCACCATACCCAGGGACAGAGTGACATTTGTGCTGATGGTTACGATGATAACGGATACAAGCACGGTCATGATGACCAGGGAAAGGCAGAAGGAATGATCGTAGACCACCCCGATAAAGCATTTGCGGTATATAAAGTAGATTCCAAGCCCGATTATAAAGGCCACCGCCAGAGTCAGGATCAGAGTCATAGGGGCCATCTGTTCGGGAAACAGATTCAGGAATGATTTTTTGAACAGATCCTGAAAGGTAGTGGTTTGATTACTTGTCAGCAGCATTTTTCTCCTCCTGTTATCTAGTGATTAAGTATATGCTCCAGGCCGTCCACACAGAGACAAAATTTTGAGGCGGAGCATTGGGTCAGGGCATAGCTCTTAAAAACCCTTCTGAATTTTTCCGGAAGCTTTCCGGTAAACTTTACTTCAAGAATCATCTCTCCCGGGGCCAGGACGGAAAAGCCCGGGGACTGGGGAGAGAAAATATCGTCCTCCGGGGAAATGGCCTGGAGGTTTTTATCAAAGGTGATGCGGACCGTTCCCACCGGGTGGACGAAGGGCTCCCGGTCGTAGTCCACGATCACCGCAGGACGCAGGAGATTTGTCCGGGCGTCAATGAAAAATTCTCCTGCCAGGGGGGAATCCTTATGAAGGAGAAAGCTGTAGTCGCAGTTTCTCATTCTCTCATATTCCTCCCGGCTCAGAGGGATTTCTTCCTTGCGGATATAGGAACCATTTTTATGCTTGCATTCAAGGGAAATGACAGAATCAGAGTAATTATAAATGCGGATTCTGTATTTCCGGCGTATCTCGACTCCGTCAATTTTCTCCTGGTAAGCGGTTCTGTAAAGGTCGTCAAAATACAGGCTGCGTATGTTATAGCTGCCGGTGGAACCGACATGGCTGTCACGCTCCATCATTGCCGCTAAAACCCTGGAAAGCTCCTGATAGAGAGAGCCGGAGATCACAAATTTTAATTCATGGCGGTAGGCGTTATTCATTCGGCAACCTCCAGAGTTTCCACGCCGGGATAATAAACGTCATTTATATTGATCTTATTCATGGGCTGAGCTGTCTTTCCCGTATCTGTATGGGCTGTCACTGTCCAGTACCAAGTTCCCGGTGGAAGGGCCTTTGTGTCAGTTTCAAAAAAGGCGGCGGACAGACCTGTCTCTGAGAGGACGGGATCTGTCATATCCGGCGAGGCAGATACCGTAAGATCGTACGTAATAGGGCTGTTGCTGAAATCATAGGCATCGCTCCAGGAAAGGAGCAGGCTGTCCTCCTGCTGATCTGCCTCATACAGGAAGAAGGGCATCAGCTCTTCCAGACTGTCATAGAAGGAATGATAAGCGTCTGTGATCTCGCCCCCTAGTCCGGAGAGAATCTGGTCCCGCTCTTCCAGGGTATTTCCAAGATAATAGAGATCCGGCATGGCTGTCACGTACGGCCTGGCCACCTCATCATACTGCGCTGCAAGAGAATTTACGTACTCGGGTGTCAGAATTTCATACAGCTCGTCTATCTTTGCGGCCAGCTCCCGGCGGTTGGATTCGATCTTCAGGAAGCGCTGATGGAGGATCACGCCCCAGTAGTTGGTGATTCCATGTTCCCAGCCACCGTAGGAGGCAGCAGTTCCTTCCATCTCGTCTTCCTTTACATGAAGCATGTTATCTCCGTCCCAGGGGATGAAATACCACTTTTCGCTGTTCAGAGGACTGTACAGATAAAAATTCTGCATAGTAGTGTCAATATTGGCGGTCAGGATATTGTAAGCCAGCCAGGTAATGTAATTGTCCCGGTCAATGTAGGTACCTATGATCTCGTTGATATCTATGGAGGTATCGTTGATTTTTTCCACCAGGTCTATGAGACGCTGATTATCCTGACGGCCTTTGCAGTTCAGGATGGTTTCAAAGGCTTCCTGGTCAAAAGCAGGATCATCAAAATTTTTTAAGGCATCCGAAGGCTCAAAGTTAAAGGCAATGGCCTTGTAGAGATATCCTTCCCGATCCAGTCCGTGATTGGCCAGATACTTTTTCGAGGGAACTTCCGCCTGGGTGTAAAAGCCATAGTCTTGAAATTCTGTCTGGCCTGAGGTCTCATCTTTGATAAAGAGCCGGACGAACTGGGTGCGGAGGCTGGGAACATCCTCCACCTCCTTGAGCATATCAAAGTAAAGCTTATTGCGGATCCTGGTTACGTCAAAAGCAGATTTATTCAGGGCGATATTGCTCTGCCCTCTCCACAGACCAGCCTCATCGTCCAGATCCAGTTTGTAGGACTTCTGGGGCTTGACCGTAGAGGAGTTGCCCCGGATGCGGATCCTGGCGTTGGTTTTGGTAAGGCCGTAGCCCAGCATGTCAGGTAGGGGACCTGTCTCATCGCCCACCTGCACAAGAGCCCGGGCATACACGTCATTGTCCACATGGGAATCATCTATGAAGCGGACAGCGTCTTTCACCTCAGTAAAAGAGTGATCTGTGTCAGAGCCCTCGTCCCCTCTGCGGACAGTCACATAGAAATAGACGATACTGTCCGGGTCGTCCTGGCTGTACACGGAAGTATCTTCCATGATGCCTGCCTCTTCAAGGCTGGGGGCTGGGGCGATGGCCACGGTGGTTTCCTCCTGAGGCTCATCGGTTGTGGCCTGAGGCCCGCAGCCTCCCAGAACAAAAAGAAGAAACAGGCCGCAGGCCAGACTTCTAAGAATTTTTTTTACGTTCATAAGGTCTCTTTTTCTCCTTTCCTGGTTTCAGATTTTGGTCAGATTGGCGCAGACGGATCTCCAGTTTCTCCCAGAAATGGGTGTCCGTATCCGTAAACAAGGGCTGCCGGCAGAATACATGGTATTCCAGCGTCTTTACATACCACTTAAGCCGAAGAAGGGCAAAGAGGGAAGTGAGCGCTCCGGCGCCCCAGAAACCGATGCCCCAGGCCGAGATCTCAAGCTGCAGGGACAGGGCCGTGAAGAGAATGCTTAAGGCGGCGAATAAGGCGGCGCTTGCGCAGGCGCCTGCCCGGTCGTCAAAATATAAAAGCAGAATGGTCAGCGCCTTAAAAAATCCGTAGAGTAGATAGCCGAAGCAAAGGATCCGGAAGATGCTGACCATATCCGGGTCAAGACCGAAGTAAGACAACAGACCGGCCAAAAAGGTAACGGAAATTATGGTAAAGAGAATTTGGATCTCCATCATATGGGCAAGCTCACGGAAGAGCACCTTTTCCATATCTTTCTTCGCCGCCCGTATATCCGAGAGGCGGCCGCCCCTGAGGATTGTGCTGAAATAAACCCGGTTCTTTACACAGAAATTTACCTCCAGGGATACCACAAACTGAACCAGCATGGGAATGATGGTAAAGGCGGCGAAAAAGGCCGGGACATCGTAGCGGGAGCAGAATACGCCGGTAGGAAAAACGCGGTTGGCATACTCACTGCACCATATGATGAAGTTGTGGGCGAAAAGCCCAAGAGCCATAAAAAAGCCGGTAGCGATCAGGATCTTATACTGATCCAGGGCCGGGAAAAAGGAAAAAAGCTGAAATTTTCCCAAAGGGTAGCAGCGAAGGAGCTGGGTCAGGAAGAAAACCATCATGGTAAAAAAGCCGGCGGCAGCTCCCCACATAGCCGCCATAAGAGGATCCGTCCCCGTTCCCAGAAAGAGCAGCGTAAGCAGTACGGCCACAAGGAAGCCTGCGGCAAATCCCAGAAGAATCCTGCTGTACTGTTTGACTGCGGACAGAAAGGCGATCTGCAGCCAGAGTACCAGCATACTGCAAAACTGCAGCAAGGCCGCAGCCCGGAAGAGAAAAGAAACCGGCAGGGTAAGCAGGTAGATAAAGGCGGCTGTTCCGCCTATGAGAAGGAGGAAAAAAGCCAGGCCGAAAAAGGAGGGGAGAATTTTTTCCGTCTCATCCTTATAGATGCAGTCCGAGACAAAACGGTCAGAAAACATCAGCAGCGTATTGGAAAAGATCAGAGAGAAAATCATCACATAAGTGATGATAAAGAGAAAAATCTCCTGCTCCCGGTAGGAGGCATGAGCCTCTCTCATAAGAAACCTTAATACAAACAGCAGCAGTACCGTGAGCACCATGGGGCCTTCGGTCACTACGGCAGTAACAGAATACCCTTTCAGGGAATTCAGCAGGCTGCTGTTGTCACGGAATATTTTTTTCAGTTCAAAACCGACGCCTGCCATTCTTCCTTCACCTCCTGATAAACTGTTTCATAGCTTTTGAGAAAATCCGTGTCACGGTAATATTTATCCACTCTTTTATAACCATTTTCTGCCAGGGTGCGCATATGCTCCGGGGAGGAACAGATGCTTAAGATTCCCTGGGCGATCCTGGAAGGGTTCATGACGGGAACGGCTTGTCCGCAGGGGCCGAATTCATCCGGGAAACCCTCGATGATCTCTCGGCAGGAACCCACGTTTGTGGCCAGAACCGGCCTTTTTGCCGCCATGGCCTCCAGGAGAACGAAGGGCTGCCCCTCGGAGATACTGGTGAGAATCACGATATCCAGGCGGCCGAACCACTCAGTTACATTGACACGGCCGGTAAAATGTACATCCTTTAAAGAGAGGGCCTGGATTAGCTCCAGACACTCCTGATAATATCCGGGATCTTCATCGTAAGGACCAATGAGGTACAGCACGGCATCCGGCCGCCGGGCTTTCACCAGCTCAAAGCTGTACAGCATAGTCTTAATATCCTTAATAGGAACCACCCGGATCACAGCGCCCACAGCAAGGGGATGGGGCTCGCTGGAGATTGGCGGAACCTTAGAAAAGCGTTCCATGGAAATTCCATTGGGGATTACGAAGCATTTTTCCGAAGGGGCGCCCAGAGAGATCTGAATGCGCCTTGCCCCGTAAAAAAGCGAGATAATCCGGTCTGCTCCCTGATACGCCGCTTTGGAAAGAGAAGTAAAAAAAGAGATCCAGGTCTGTTTGAAATAATTGGAAACCCACTCCGCCTTTAAAATCTCTTCCTCTCTCTCCCGGGTATAAATTCCATGCTCTGTAACCAGAAAGGGCCTGCCGGTGAAATACTTAAATTTAGCTCCGATCAGCCCTGCGTACCCTGTGGAGACGGCATGGTAAATATCAGCCTCCGGGATGGGACATTTCAGGAGATTCAGGGCTGGGATCAGCATGGAGCGGATGGTCCAGAAAGTATCTTTAAAGGGCGTATTCCTGTACTCCTCCTGGGCCAGCTCTATAATCAGATCCAGAAAATCCCTGGACATGAGAAAATCATTCGCCTTGTAGGATGAATTATGAGAAAACAGCGCAAACAGCTCCTGCCAGTCCTGAAGCTCTCCCCGGAGAAGATCCAGGACGGCCTGGCGCTGAGGGGCTGTTAATTTCCTGGAGACAGGACGAGATCCACCTTCCGTTAGATATTCGTCCAGGAAATACTCCTGGATTTCCGTTACGTTGTCAGGAAGCGTATATTTAAACTTTCCGCGTTGCTTTTTTTCAGCCCCAATGGCCACGATCACAAATTCGTGTTGGGGAAGTCCCTGGATCAGCATCTGAATCCAGGAGGAAACGCCTCCGGCCACGTATGGATAGCAGCCTTCAGCTAAAAGACATATTTTCATGAATTCACCAGCTTTACAGTAAAATCAGGTTCTGTTACAGTGACAAGGTAATAGAGGGAGCCGCTGTCAGAACCCACAGGGGTAATGGTACAGCTTCCGTCTGCCGACTGGGGCTGCTTTTCTGTCCGCAGATAGAAGTAGGCTTCTCCGTAAAAATTCTCACAGCTTCCCCGGATTTCATCCTGACCGTATTCTATGTGAGGCGACAGACTATCCTGAACCAGAAGGGCGTCCGCAGCGTCTGTAGCCGTGAGAGAGCGGAGCCAGGGATAGGTGCTGTGGATGTCCTCTATCATCTGGCAGTAAGATTCATACAGGGCTTCCCAGCTCTGGTTTTTCCCTCTGTCCTCATCGAAAATATCATCAGGATGTATAAAGTGGGAAAAGACGCCGTACAGACCGATCCCGTTTATATAAGAAAAGGTGTCAAAGCTCTCCGGCAGCATACCGGAGCTGATCCGGGGGAATTCAGCAATTCCGTCCTCGGCGATTTCAAAGTCCTGCACGTAGACGCTGCCCTCTTCCCCTTCAGAGGTATACACACCGGAGATTACCTTGAGATCTTCCAGAGCAGCTTTCACGGCGCTGCGCCCTTCCTGGCTGAGATAATTAGAAGGCGGGACGTAGGAGGTGAGAGCGATGCCGGGAAAAAGTTCTTCAGAGATGGACTGCAGCATCTCCAGAGACGATTCCATATCGGAGACAGACTCCCAGGGAACATACTGAAGATTCTCCGGGATCTGTCCCTCCTGCGCCAGGGAC
>DVGR01000059.1 GCA_018712605.1 Candidatus Choladousia intestinigallinarum | reverse complement strand
ACAGGGGGGAGGCATGCTGGTTGAAAGGGAGAAAATTCATGTTAAGAGGCAGGAATCTGCGTCAGCCTGGGGAGACCTTGATTCTGGGAGAGACAGAATACTGTGTGGAGGGGGTACAGGGCCAGGGCGGAAGCGCTGTGGTTTATCGGGCCCGATATGAGGATTCGCTGAATCGGGGATGTTATCATCACGTTTTGATTAAGGAATTGTTTCCGTATCATCCCAAGGGATGGGTATACCGGGATGAGCAGGGATGGATTCGGTGTTGTCCGGAGGGGGAAAATCTGATGGAGCAGTGCCGGAACCGCTTTTTCCAGGGAAACGCGGTGAACCTTAAGCTGTTGGAGGCGCTGCCGGAGAAGATATCAGGCAATTTAAATTCCTGTGAGGCATATGGGACCTGCTATTCGGTGCTGTATGTCCATGGCGGCCAGGATCTGGAGCATTTCCTGGAAGGGGAGAAAGAGAACTGGTCTCTTCTCCGGGCAGCTGAGGTAATGGAACAGATTCTGGACGCTCTGGAGCCTTTTCATGAGAACGGTCTTCTCCACCTGGATATCAGTCCGGATAATATTCTGATGCTGCCGGGAAGGGCCATGCTGATTGATTACAACAGTGTCTGGCCGGAGAATCCGGGGGAGCAGGAGGAATTTCTTTTCAGTGAAAAAGAAGGGTATACCGCGCCTGAGGTGCGGCTTAAGGAAATTCGGGAAATCGGGCCGGCCGCAGATCTTTACGGGGTCTGCGCGGTATTTTTTACCATGCTTACGGGAAGGCGTCTTACGCCGGAAGAGTCCATGGGAAAGGGACTGGAGCGGGCCTTCCCGAAAGACCTGGATATCTTTCGCGGTCAGCCGGAAACAGCCGCCTGGCAGACGGTGCGGATCATCAAAAAGGGGCTGCATCTGCTTCCAAGAAAACGATATGGATCCGTGAATTCTCTGCGGGAAGATATTCAGGAGCTTCTTTTGCGGCTTCATGGCTGGGGGATCTCCCACAGCGCCTTGTGGGAAGGCAGCCTGCGGGAGTGGAAAAAAAGCCGGGACAGGGAGACACAAGACCTGGAGCGGGTTCTGATGCTGACCGATGGCCTGGAGGGTTCCGGAGGAAGGCGGGGCCAGAACCCGGCGAAACGGGCGGAAAAATGGAATGAGAGAGATTTTCTCCCCCTTTTGGAGCGGGGAGAATGCTTCCTTTTATATGGCGCGGGGGGAATGGGCAAGACCCGTTTCCTTAAAATGCTGCTCAGGCAAAACATAGCCCGATACAGCCCGGCAAAACCTGTCTTTCTCTACATTTCCCTGGCGGATTATCCGGAAGGCGGGGAGGAGTTACGGTATATTCGAAAGCAGATTCTGCGCAAGCTTATGTTTTTGGAAGGGGGCCAGGGGGTGGAGGAGGCGCTGACATGCCTGGATCAGCTTTTCTCCGAAGAAGAAGGTCCGGGAGCCGTCCTTCTTCTGGATGGGCTCAATGAGGCTGGCCCGCGGCGGCAGAATCTGTTAAAGGAAATTGAGGGGCTGGGGAGATTTTCGTCCCTGGGAATCCTGGTAACGGACCGCACAGATGGGGTGAAGGCATACGGCCTTTCCGGCTTTTGTCCGGCGCGCCTGATGGAACTGACCAGGGATCAGGTGGAAGAGACCCTTCGCCGACGGCAGATCCCCTGTCCGGAAGAGAAGATGATGCGTCTTCTGGAAAATCCCATGATGCTGTGGCTGTACGGGCAGACGGCGGTGATGGACCGGGAATTGGGGAGAGAGCAGGAGGAGACCGGGGCAATGACCATGGAATCTCTGGCCGGGGGATATCTGGAGAGGCTGTGTGCCGGCCAGCTGCGGCTGTATTCCGGAGATCAGGCGCAGCAGCTGCGGCAGGATTATCTGATCCGCCATCTTCTTCCTGACATTGCCAGGGAAATGAAGCGGAAGAAACGGCCCCTCCTTACGCTGGAGGAACTCTACCGGCCGGTAAGGCAGAGCTATGAACGCTTAAGGAGCAAAGCCTTTTCCCTGGCGTTTCCCCAGTACATGGGAAAGTCCAGGCTGATGCTCCAGGGAATCGCCAGTGAAAGCGAGTGGTTCGACTACGCGGTATCCGAACAGCTTTCAGGATCCCTGGATCTTCTTAGAATAAGCGGAAATGGAAATTACGGACTGATTCATGAAAATTTCGCTGACTGCCTGGCCGGACAGGCCAGGGAAAACCACAAAAGACTTGCCCGGTACAGACGAAGGGCAGGCGGGAAAAAGTTCCTGGCAGGAGCGGCCCTTCTTCTCCTGATTGGGGGAGGAGGCGCGGCGGCCTGGCATCAGTGGGGGCCAAAAACCTACAGCGCCCAGGAAAAGCTGGTGTTCCGGAACGCGGCCCAGCGGCTGATGATCAACCTGCAGGTGCTGGATATTCAGCTGATGACCCAGGAAACCATCCTGGAGGAAGCCATGGACAGCGCTGTGCTGGAGGGAGAGCCTGAGCAGACCGCCATGTTTGCCCAGTCCATTGAGAGAAAACGCCAGGAGCTGTCTTCTCAGCTTTCCGTGGCTTCCGATGGCAGCCGCTGGGTTCTGGAATTAGAGGAGATGAACGGCTCTGTTTCCCTGGAAGAACTGCAGGAACTTTATGCAAAGCCCTGGGAGATGGAGAGACTGATGGATGAGGCACTTGGCTTTCTTGAGGAAGCCTTCTGCAGTCCGGACAGCCCTTATACCACCAGAGAAAAGCGGCTGCCTCTGGCAGAAGCTTATCAGAACTATCTGGATGCCTACGCAAGGGAGTGCTATGTGGAGCTGAATCTGGTTCTTTCTTCCATGGAACCGGAGGCGGCAGCCATGGTGCAGGAGGCAACAGCGGAAATGAGCGTGCTGAAGCAGTATATTCTCGCCTACCCCTTAAGCGGAGTGACCCAGGAGGAGATTCAGGCCCAGCTTACCGCTGCCCGGAATCAGAAAAAAGACGCGGCGGACGCCATGCGGCTTGTGAATTATCCTATGGAGGCAGCGGGATGGTGATGGCCGGATACCAGAACCGGGGAGAAGAGCAGAAGGAAAAGAAAGAGGAGAAGGGAAGGAAGCAAAAGCATGAAAAAAGGGAGAGGAACAGGGCTTAAGGGCCGCCGGAAACTGGCTGCGGTCCTTTTGGGGCTGCTGATCTTATCTGCCTGCAAAGCCGGGGAAGACACTCTTTCCCGGCAGAAGGAAATTGTGGATGAGACAGCCCGGATTGTACTTTTGATGGATCAGGACAGCCGGGACTATGATCTGGCCCTTCAGGAGATCGGCAGATACCTTGATGAGCCGGATCCGGAAATTCTTGCTGCCGTTCAGCAAAAGGTTCAGGAATCCACGGCGGAGTTTCAGACCCGGCAGGATCAGACGGAGTCTTATGAGATGACGGAGGATTTCGCGGACATTCTTGTGGAGAACCACATTGACCCGGAAGAATACCAGATGAATGCCGATTCACGGATCAGCAGCCTGGGCAGATTTATCACCCGGCTGCAGACCATGGACACATATCTGGAAATGGTCTCCATCCTTCCGGGAACCGTGGAGGATGACCTGCGATTTATGTATGAATATAACCTGGAGGAGCAGCGGATCATCCGCGGATACCAGTACTGTGCGGTGAATTACTGGTTTGCTTCCTGGGAAGGGGAAGGAGCGGAGTACGCCAAGGAGCAGATCGCGGATCAGCTGGAGTCTTTCGTGCTGGAGGAATCGATCTGGGAGACCAGTCAGGAAGGGGCGGAACAGAGGATGGAGGTATATTTGAATCAGCTGGAGGAGCAGATTTCCGAATTGACAGATTATATCGGCGAAGCGCAGGAAGAATTATATGAAATGGAAAAAGAAAACAGTCCGTAAAGAACGAGGGCTGGCAAAAAGTTATAAGCTTTTTGCCAGCCCTTTCATGTAGGCCAGAGCCAGTTTTTTATCCTCCGCAGAAAGGGTGGTGAAAAGGGACAGGCATTCAGACTGTTCCCTGGTAAGGCTGGGGCGGTCAGGATCCGGATCAA